>JAKAOC010000142.1 GCA_021823385.1 Actinomycetes bacterium | reverse complement strand
CAGGCAGGCTCAACCCCCGTAGGCCGCTCGAAGCGGTACCAGTCAACCCTTTCTTGAGACAGGGAGTGTGAAGAATCACTGTGTCGTAGTAGCGACCCCCTCCGGCTGATTGATCCATGCCGCCGCGGGAATACCAGGACTCGGGAGCCCTGCGCACGAAGCGCTCGGGATGGGCGCCGTATGCGGCGGTTAGCACCGCGGCGCTCCTCTTTGGCTACCACTCTCGACTACCGTGAGCTGGCCGGTGATAGGACTTCTATGTTGCGGTCGAGCCTCGGGCCGGTCCCCTCTGTGCAACCTTCGCCGAGACAGAGGAGACCGAGCCCCTTCCAAGTAGCCGGCACCATCGACCAGGCCGACAGCGTGAATCCAAGGCGAAGTTGTACCATTGGGCCGGAGCACCACCGGAGGAATGGGCAAACAAATTTCGTCACGCAGGTGACCACCTCGCCTCGCAACAAACCATGAGAGCGGCTGTGGTCACTGTCGGGGTCGATACCCTCGCCGCCGCGAAGCGAACAGCTTCACGCGTGCCACCGTCACTTGGATTGGATCGATGAACGACGCAGGGCCCACTGAAGGCGGAGGTCAGATGGACATCGAGATGGCAACGGCGGCCCTTTTAGCGGATAACAAAGACGCAGGGATGATGCTTGGAGTTCTTGCCAACGGCTTGAAGGAGTCTCTTGGCCCTCAGATGGAGATCATCGCGTCATCGAAGGGGCTACTGCGCCGCCAGCCAGACCAGATCAAGCGGATACGAATCCACCTCGATCAGGATGACTACGAGGCTGAACTCGGAAACGGAAGACTCACCTGCACCATCGGTCACACCTCGGGTAACATCCGCATCCGAACCGAACAGATCCCGATTGAACAATGGCTATCCCGCCTCCTGGCTGCCTTGCAGAAAGAGGCGGCCACCAACCAGGCTGCGCGTGCGGCGCTGGAGAGAGTCGTTATTGGAGGAACACTTTGAGCACTTTTCCGTCAGACCTACCCAAGGATGCCAATACTCGCCTCCAAGAACTGGAAAACGGCCTCTTCACCAGCGATCTTTCAGTGAACGAATTCCTGCTCGTGAAACACGCGGGTTTTCATCCACTTGGACTTGTCATGGGGAGCTCGATCTACCATATTGGCCTGCAAAAAGGAACCTGGAAGTCCTCGCAGGAGATGACCAAGCTCACGGCAGCCATGTACAACGCCCGCGAACTGGCAATGAATCGCATGGAGGAAGAAGCCGAGCAGCTAGGGGCGGATGGGGTAGTAGGGGTGCGTTTAGACGTAAACTTCTACGAATGGGGCCACGACTCGGCCGAGTTCATCGCTGTTGGCACTGCGGTCAAAGCTGAGGATGGCTCGTCCTATCGCAACAAGCTGGGCAAACCGTTTACAAGCGACCTGAGTGGCCAGGATTTCTGGACGCTGGTGGCGACGGGCTACATGCCTCAGGCGCTGGTAATGGGCACCTGCGTATATCACATCGCTCATAGAGGCATGGGACAGGCGCTCGGCCAAATGGGCCAGAATACTGAACTGACAAACTTTACCCAAGCACTATACGATGCGCGCGAACTCGCGATGAAAAGGATGCAAGACGAGGCGACCAACGTCGGCGCCACGGGGGTGGTAGGCATGCGCTTGGAAGAAAAGAGCCACCAATGGGGAGAGCACACTATCGAATTCCTCTCGTTGGGAACGGCGGTCGCAAAGCGTCCGTCTGACGTCCCGGTGGCGTTGCCCAGGCCGACCACAATCATTACGTTCGACAATTGAGTACCGACTTGCCAAGCATCGAGGGAAGCGCTTTCAATTCGAGCCTGAGTATCCCCGATTTCGCCGCCTGCCTGTCAATGGGCTTGCGCCCAGTAGGCATGGTCCAGGGTTTTTATTACGGGCAACTATCGTCTGGGTCGAATTACTCGGCGACCCCGGTCCGCAACTACCCATGTGCGTGCATGGAAGTCACGTACCACCAAACTGGCTGGCTGGGAAGTGCGGATGCGCTTGACCAAATTTGGATGACAGCTCACGCGGCCGCGCTGGAGCGCATGCTCTCGGAAGCCGCGGGCATGGGGGCGCACGGTGTGGTTGGCGTCACGACGAGGATGAGCCGACCCAGCGGCGGCGCGGTCCTCCAGGCCCACCTGTTCGGTACCGCTGTAATTGTCGAGGGCGCATCCGCGCCGGAAAGGCCCTGGTCAACCCAGCTGGCAGGGCACAAGCTCGCCAAACTTATCGAAATCGGTTTTGTCCCCAGCTCGGTCGCATACGCACGCTCCACCGCATTGCTGGTCGAAGGTTGCAACCTGGAGTATTACGGGTCGGGCCGCTACGGCACTGGACACGTTATCCACCCGCTGGAAGACGCGCACGAGCTCGCCCGCTCAGGTGCCCTTTCGAGGGTCAAGCAACTAGGACCTCATGCATCCCTCTATGACGTGGAGATGCAAGTCCAGGAGGTTGAGGCCATGCAGGCCAGTTATATCACCTGTACGATTCTGGGATCCTTTGTCAGGCGGGTTCGCGCCGCAATGCCTTTGGCGTCGCCGGTCCCCACCGTAAACGTGGCGTCATGAGTGCGACAACAGACCCGTCGAGCGGAGCGGGAAACAACCACTTCGGTAGCGCGGCAAACCAAGAAGCGAATCTCGAAGAGCTTGGCAGAGCTCTGGGCTGGGGCGGGACCGCCCCGAATAGCGGGACCGAAGGGGCAATGTCGGACCTGAGTTTGGACGAAGTCCTGCTGCTGCATTCCGCGGCCCTCGAGCCGGTTCAAGTGGTTTTCGGCGTTGGTATCGTCTCCATTGCAGCCGGGGTTTGGACTTGGAACACCGGCCCGGTCGATGACGCACACCAAGCATTCCACAGCGCGTTGGGCAGGGCGAAGGAATCGATTCAACATCAAGCACGTAACGTCGGAGCCGTTGGTGTGCTCGGACTCGAGATAGACATCCAGCTCTCGCCCTACCGAGCCACCGTGATCGCAACCGGCACGGCAGTGCGCTCCCTTAGAGACCAGGCCGGACATCCGCAGTTCACGATCAACTATCGATCTCCGTTCCTTTGCGACCTCTCGGCGAGGGACTTCGCGGTGCTGAGCAGCTCGGGCTGGTATCCCTTGGACCTCGTAGCTGGAGCTTCGTACATCCGGGCTCCACAGCGTGGCATAGGTGCGGCTATCGGACAGGCGACTCAAAACGTCGAGCTGACCAACTACACACAAACGCTGTATCAGGCGCGCGAGGCCGCCATGGAAGAAATGCAGAGTCAAATCAGACTTGCCGGCGGAACGGGCCTGGTCGACGCAAAGATTATCGACCGGCCGGTGGCGTTCGCTCGTCACGTCGTCGAGTTCATCGCCTACGGCACCGCCATCAAGATGCTTGCCCCGGAACATTCTCATCCCAAGATCGAGATGGTCTTGTCCCTGGACGACGTCACGCCGGCTTTTGAAGCCAGTTCACTCAGCTGAACGGAGAGCCAGGCGCGTTCGGCGCCGAGCAGCCTGCCCCCTGGGCTCGGTTTGGCTGGCTTACCAGGGCTCGAAACTGGAACCTCCCGACCAAAAGTCGGAATATCGAAGTCGCAGGTAGACGCCACTATTCGCCACGTGCCCCACAGGCGAAGCCCGAACCGGTCCGGACCCCGCGCCGAGACGTTCAGTGGCGTACAACGAAAACCTGGGGAGGGACTCGGACCCGTGCGAAATTGGGTTCGTCGTTTGCGTCGGAGTCGGAAGACTGGTACGCTATATGGTACCGAACATATGGGGATGACGCAATGGCCATAACCGCGAGCGAAGCACGCAAGAAGCTCTTTCCATTGATCGAGCAGGTCAACGACGACCGCGAACCAGTTGAGATCACCTCCAAACGGGGCGAAGCAGTACTACTTTCGAAGGCGGATTACGACGCTTTGACTGAAACCGCGTCGCTGCTTCGCGTTCCGGCGAACGCGCGCCGCCTCCTCGAAAGTCTCGAACAAGCCAGGCGCGGCCAGCGACAGGAGCACGAACTCGGCTGATGCGCCTCTGTTTCACTGCGCACGGTTGGGATGACTATCAGTATTGGCAGTCCACCGATCGAGCGACCGTCAAGCGGATCAATCGGCTCCTCGACGACATCGTCCGTGATCCGTTTGCGGGCGTCGGCAAACCCGAACAACTGCGCCATATTCTCGCAGGTTGCTGGTCAAGGCGCATTGACGAGGAGCACCGCCTGGTCTATCTGATCGACGCAGACGACGTCGTCGTCCTGCAGGCCCGATACCACTACGAGGCGTAGCCAGCGTTCACCGCAGAGCCGCCTGTCTGAGGTGGACCCCATCCTTTGGACATGACGAGGATCGCGGATTTTCCCCAACCTCGATCACCGAAAATAGGATCGCGATTTCTCCCCAACCTCGACCAGAAACAATCCCCGGCCGGTGTCCGTGGCCACCGAGAAGGCCCCGGACAAGCGGGCCAGTACAGCGCTACGTGCCTATCGGCGACAGCACGTGGGACGCCGCCAACAGATTCGCGCCGGAACATAATGTCTCGCTCGGCGATCTGGTCACCCAGGCGTTTACGGAACTGATGTATCCCGACTAACTTCCCTGGCCCGGCTCCAGCACCTGTGACCCACTGAAACACACCGTGGCAAGAACGCGTGAGCAGATTAGGGTCCGAGAGCTCCAATTGGTATGACGTAGACCCCATCGCGACGCCGGCCGCCAACTCCCGTGCTGGTTATGACGCCGAGGCAAGATGGCTCCCCGTGCCGACTCGGGTCTATCTGCGCCTTGAAGCGTAGCAGTGCGGCTGCTGCCTTGTCGACGGCTTTGGGGTTGAGTTTGACTTCAAAGGCTCCCCATTTGTTGGGCCCGATACTGACGATGGCATCCACCTCATGGCCTTCTCCGTCGCGCCAAGAGTTCACGTGTGCATCAAGCGGTTGGGCGTAGATCCGCAGGTCCCGGGTGACGAGGGCTTCGTAATGGAGTCCCAGGGCTCCGGGATCTCTCGCTAGCTCGCTGGTACCGATGCCCAGCGAGGCAGGGCCTATTGACGGGTCGACGAAGTAGCGGACTGCAGCCTTGCGAAGCCGGACGCTCGACCGCATATGTGGGAGCCAGGCCGGAGAGTTGTCGAGGAGGTGGAGCCGTTCGAGAGCTGTGAGGTAGGCGGATAAGGTCTCCTTCGCAATCGGGCCATCCACTCCCCCGACGTCGCGCGCGAGTGCGTCCTTCGACCTCGCCTGCGCGACAGACCTCCCCAGTGATGCGAGGAGCCGTCGCAGGTTCGAGGGGTCGCGGCGTGAGCCAAGCCTTTGGATATCCACTTCGACGAGATTGTCGAGGTAGTCGCGAAGCCAGTGCCGAGCGCTCTGTTCATCGGCGTCCACGAGTTCGGGCCATCCCCCGACCACGATACGCTTGAGCAGTTCATCGAACTTGAGGTGCGTACCGTCGCCGGTCTGTGGTTGTCCTTCCAAAAGAGCGCGCAGCGACATCTCTCCGCTCGAGTGACCGGACTCGAACAGGCTCATCGGCCGCATGCGCATGACCGAGAAGCGCCCGGCTCCCGAATGCCGTGAGGCGTCGTCTACTGGGGTTGCCGACCCGGTGAGAATGAAGAGGCCCTTTTCCTTACGATCGTCCACCTGACGTCTGACCCTGTTCCAGATAGACGGCTCGACCTGCCACTCGTCGAACAGGATCGGCGTAGGCATACCAAAGAGCCGCTCCGGAGCTAGCTCCAGCGACTGGCGAGCCACCTGGTCTTCGTCGAGCCGGATGACAGTCCTGGCTTGCCGGGTCGCCGTCGCGGTCTTCCCACATGCCTTTGGGCCCTCGATCAGAACCGCGCCAATGTACCCAAGGCGTTGGGCGAGTTCTTGGTCAGCAATGCGGGAGAGGTACTTTGCCATGACTCGAGTCTACTGTTTGCAGGCGGTTCGCTCTACCGTTTGCGGGCCATCGAGTCAACAGTTTGCGGGTCAATCATCTCCTTCGCCGCCGTTTCGGCAGTGATCGGATCCCAGGGAATGGCCCGAACCGTTTCTCTGGCCGCTGCACGGCGGCTCCCCCAGCACCTCGGGAGATCTTTCCGGTGGGCTGGTATGACCACCCATATGGCTCGCACCGATAGTGAAGGCCGCACAGACGGCCCGAGCAGAAAGACGCACATATGGGTGGGAGCAAAGCGCGCAAAGCGCACCAAGCCAAAGCGACCGCATCGCGTTGACGAGGATCGCGCTCGGGCAGTGATGTTCGCCGGGTCCTCTTACCCACGCCACGCGCCACCGATGATCGCCGCCGGTGCCATCGAGGCCCTCGTCGAACGCCGACGAGGCGAAGGCAAGTCCGACCGTGAGATCATGCGCTGCCTGAAGCGCTATGTCGCACGAGAGGTCTTTGGCCACCTTGTGCGCCCCGGATCCGTCCCGGCGGGA
>JAKAOC010000141.1 GCA_021823385.1 Actinomycetes bacterium | reverse complement strand
CGATCTGCAATGGTCTGAGGTGATGTTTTAGCGATGGCGCCGTATCTGCCGATCTTGATCATGCTTGTGCTTGGGGCGCTTTTTGCCACGGGTTCGTTCGTCGCCTCGGGGCTGCTTGCGCCCAAGCGCCCTAATCTTGCCAAGTCCGCCCCGTACGAGTGCGGCATAATTCCACGCCTGGAACCGGCTTCCCGCTTCCCGGTGCGCTTCTATCTGATAGCGATGATCTTCATCATCTTCGATATCGAGATCATCTTCCTCTACCCCTTCGCGGTGGTCTTCAGGCAGCTTGGTACCTTCGGCCTCTCCGAGATGGTGGTCTTCGCCGCGGTGGTCTTCGTCTCCTTCGTCTACTTGATTTCAAACGGCGCACTCGACTGGGGACCGGCCAAGCGCTACGAACTGCAGGAGACCTACCCGCAGCGGACCGCGACCTCCACCATCAAGAGAGTTTCCGGCAATGACGAGGCCGCCTAACCGCCCTGCCGCCCAAGCACCGCGCCGCTGCCTCCACGCCTTGGCAGCGGCTCCCGCAACCGATCCAGCCTCGAGGAGGTAGTCCGTGGGTCTAGAGGATCTGAGTCATAATTTCCTGACCGGCAACATAGAGAACCTGGTTCGCTGGGCGCGCCGCAATAGCGTGTGGCCGGCGACCTTTGGCCTTGCCTGCTGCGCAATCGAAATGATGTCCGCCGGGGCGGGCGATTTCGACCTGGCCCGCTTTGGCATGGAGGTCTTCCGCGCTTCTCCCAGGCAGGCGGACCTGATGATCGTGGCCGGCCGGGTCTCCCAGAAGATGGCACCGGTTCTCCGCCAGGTATACGACCAAATGATGGAGCCCAAGTGGGTCATCTCCATGGGCGTGTGCGCATCGACGGGCGGCCTCTTCAACAATTACGCGGTGGTGCAGGGCGTCGACCAGATCGTGCCTGTGGACGTCTACGCGCCTGGCTGCCCTCCTGGGCCTGAGACCCTGATTCACGCCATCCTCACCTTGCACGAGAAGAGCCGTACCGGCGCCATTACGCGGCACAAGGGCGAGGGCGAGGGAATCCACCTGGAGCAGGCCGGCGTCCTGTCCAGGGAGGTCGTGGCGGCCGGAGCCTCCGTGAAGATAGTGGGCAAGAAATGATCGACGAGGTGATCAAGAGCGAGGCCGGCACGTACTTCCCGACCAGGGAGCAGTACGACGAGCTGATCGGCGAGTTCAAGAAGTCCGGTTACGAATACTGCTCGGACC
This sequence comes from Actinomycetes bacterium, assembly GCA_021823385.1. Next base: position 5,203 of record JAKAOC010000141.1, on the reverse strand, counting down.
TGTGCGCGGTCGACTATCTCGAGCAGTTCGATCGTGCGCTTCCCGAGGGAGTGCAGGCTGAGCGCTTCGAGGTCGTCGTCATCCTCACCTCGGTGAAGCTCCGGTCGCGTATCCGCGTACGAGTGCAGGTGCCCGAGACCGATCCTTCGGCTCCAACGCTCTTCCACCATTATCCCGGCACCGAGGCGATGGAAAGGGAGGCCTACGACCTGATGGGTATCGTCTTCGCCGGCCACCCGGACATGACCAGGATTCTCATGCCGGAGGAGTGGGAGGGACATCCTCTGCGCAAGGACTATTCGGCGGAGCGCGTTCCCGTGCAGTTCAAGCACTCCCCGGCGATCAGATAGCGGTACAGAAGCATGGCTGACGAGGAAATCAAGAACAACGAGACCGCCAAAGAGCTCTCCGAGGAGACCTTTGAGGGACCACAGGAGATGGGCGGGCGCGACCTCACCGCGCCTGACGAGCTGACCCTGGAGGTAGGCGCGGTCCTTCGCCTTGCGGAAGGTGTCGTCGTCGACGCCGGGGACATAGACGTCGAGATCGCCGAAGACGAGACCATGATCATAAACATGGGCCCCCAGCACCCTTCGACGCACGGCGTCCTGAGGCTCATGATGGAGCTCAAGGGCGAGACGGTGCTTCGCACCAAGCCGGTCATCGGCTACCTCCACACCGGGATGGAGAAGACCGCGGAGGGGCTCAGCTACATACAGGGCTCCACCAACGTGACACGCATGGACTACCTGTCTCCGCTCCACAACGAACTGGTGTTCTCCCTTGCCGTCGAGGAGTTGGCAGGGATCGAGGTTCCCGAGCGGTCCACCTGGATTCGCATGCTCATGTCCGAGCTGAACCGCATCTCGTCGCACTTGATGTGGATGGCAACCAACGGCATGGACCTTGGGTCAACCTCGATGATGATCTTCGGATTCCGCGACCGTGAGTTGATTCTCTCCTTCTTCGAGAAGGTGACCGGCCTGAGGATGAATCACAACTACATCCGTCCCGGAGGCGTGGCGGCGGACCTGCCCGATGGCTGGGAGGACGACGTGCTGGCCATCGTTCAGTCGATTCCTCGGCGCCTGGACGAGTACGACGACATGCTGACCGGCCAGCCGATCTTTCGCGAGCGCACCGAGGGCGTCGGCATCCTGACGCAGGAGCAGGCGCTGGCGCTGTCGGCCACCGGACCGGTGCTCAGGTCCACCGGCGTGGCATGGGACCTGCGCAAGCAAATGCCTTACCTCGCTTACGACCAGGTCGAGTTCGACATCGTCGTCGGAAGCGTTGGAGACACCTTCGACCGCTACGCAGTGCGTTTGGCCGAGCTACGCGAGTCGGTGCGAATCGTCGCCCAGATCCTGGAGAAGATGCCTTCCGGCCCGTACCGGGTGCTCGACAAGAAAGTCACCCCTCCGCCGCGCAAGCGGATCGACGAATCGATGGAGGCCCTGATACATCATTTCAAGCTCTTCACCGAAGGTCTCAAGGTCCCGCCGGGCGAGACCTACGTAGCGATCGAATCGCCACGCGGTGAGCTGGGTTGCTACATGGTCTCGGATGGCACGGCCAAGCCGTATCGCATGCACATCCGCGGCCCGTCCTTCGTGAACCTCCAATCGCTGCCGGTGATGATGCATGGTGGCCTGGTGGCTGATGCGGTGGCGATCATTTCCTCAGTCGACCCGGTCATGGGAGAGGTGGACCGTTAATGGGTGCTTTCAGCCCTGATATGAGAGTTAGAGCCGAGGGCCTGATAGCGCTGTACCCAGAGCGCCGCAGCGCCCTGATCCCCCTGTGCCATCTGGCTCAGCAGGAGGCAGGCTATCTCACTCGGCCCTTCATGGAGGAGATCGCCGAGCTGACCGGAACAACCCCCGCAGAGGTCTACGGGACGGCAAGCTTCTACGACATGCTTCACACAGAGCCCGTGGGCAAGTACCTGGTCGGCGTATGCACCAACATCGCCTGTCTCTTGCAGGGAGGCGGCGATCTGCTCGAGCATGCCGAGCGGGCGCTTGGCGTCCCAGCCGGAGGCACAACCGAGGATGACATGTTCACCCTTGAGGAGGTCGAGTGCGTGGCGCACTGCGACAAGGCACCGGCTGTCCAGGTTAACTATCGCTTCTTTGGGCCCCTGACCGGCGAGAGTTTCGATGACCTCACCGCCAAGCTCCGGGCGGGCGAGTACGACGGCGTTGTCCCCCCGCACGGGACCCTTATCCGCGTACAACGTGAAAACGGCATAGAGGTGCCGCTGGACGAGGTGCTTGCGGAGCGGCGGGAGATGGACAAGGCCAAGGCTGAGCGCAAGGCCGCGGCCGATGCGGCCAAGGCCAAGGAGGGGAACTGATGACCCAGACAGATCCGGTTCCCAAGATCGTGACCTCCCGAGTGGGCCTGGAGGAGTCATGGGGAATCAAGACTTATCTGGCCACCGGTGGCTACACCGCCCTGCGCAAGGCGCTGACCTCGATGACTCCGGAGCAGGTGGCCGATGAGGTATCAAAGAGCAACCTTCTAGGCCGCGGAGGCGCGGGCTTCGAGGTGGGACGCAAATGGAGCATGCTCAAGCCCGCACCGGTCCGCTATCTGGTCATCAACGGAGACGAATCCGAGCCGGCCACGTTCAAGGACCACATGCTGATCGAGAACGATCCGCACCAGATCGTCGAGGGGACCCTGATCTCCGCCTATGCCGTAGGGGCGGCGCGTGCCTTTATCTTCGTGCGTGGTGAGTTCGCCCTGGGGCTGGAGAGGCTGCAGGCCGCCGTCAACGAGGCATATGCCCATGGGGCGATTGGCCGCAACATCTTCGGCAGCGGGTTCTCGGTGGACCTCGTGGTCCATCCCGGGGCCGGCGCGTATATCTGCGGCGAAGAGACCGCACTCCTCGAATCGCTGGAAGGGAAGCGGGGCAATCCACGCATCAAGCCTCCCTACTTCCCCGCGGTAATGGGCCTTTACGGAGAGCCCACCATCGTCAACAATGTCGAATCAATGTCCAACATCCCCTGGATCGTGAACAACGGCGGAGCATCCTTCGCGGCGCTTGGCGTCGGACGCTCGACCGGGACGCGCATCTTTGCGTTGGCCGGGCACGTCAACCGCCCCGGTAACTACGAGGTCGAGATGGCCAAGTTGACCTTCCGCGAGCTGGTGGAGCGTCCCGAGTACGGCGGAGGCATGCGCCTGGGCAGGCAGGTCAAGGCTTTCATCCCTGGGGGCGTATCCGCTCCCTGGTTTGGCCCTGATCAGCTCGACATGGCACTCAGCCAGGACGACGTGGCCAAGGCGGGTTCGATGCTCGGCTCCGGCTCGATCGTCATGATGGACGATCACACCTGCATGGTTCGCGCCGCTTGGCGCATAACCAAGTTCTTTTGGCGCGAGTCCTGCGGACAATGCACCCCCTGCCGAGAGGGAAGCGGGTGGATCGAGAAGATGATGCAGAGGATTGAGCTGGGGTCGGGCCGTGAAGCGGACTTGGACCTTTTGCTCGATGCATGCGATAACATCGCCCCGGGCCTCACCTGGCCCCCGCAGCAGACGACGATCTGCGTGCTCGGACCATCGATTCCGTCCTCGGTGGCGTCGGCAATCCGGATGTTCAGGGACGAATTCCTAGTACATATCAAGGAGGGTGGTTGCCCTTATGAGTAACCCTGAGATGCCTGCCGTTGTCCACATCACAGTGGACGGCGTCGAGGTCGAGGCAATGCCGGGGGAGCCAATCATCGAGGCTGCCGGGCGGGCCGGGACGTTCATCCCGCGCTTTTGCTACCACCCCCGCATGCCCGCGGTGGGTCTGTGCCGCATGTGCCTGGTTGAGGTGTCCGGGCCCCGGGGCTTCTCTCTTCAGCCGTCCTGCTACCTTCCGGTGACCGAAGGGATGCAGGTGGTCACCAATTCGGAGAAGGTCAAGAAGGCTCAGGACGGTGTACTTGAGTTCCTGCTGGTGAACCACCCCCTTGACTGCCCCGTCTGCGACAAGGGTGGCGAATGCCCGCTGCAGGATCAGACCCTTGCTTACGGGCCGGGCGAATCCCGCTTTGTGGAGGAGAAGCGTCACTGGGAGAAGCCGATCGAGATATCCAAACTGGTGCTTCTCGATCGCGAGCGCTGCATCCAGTGCGACCGCTGCGTCCGCTTCGCCAGAGAGGTGGCCGGCGACCCGTTCATAGACTTTGCCGGACGGGGGGACAAAAGCGAGATAAGCACCTTCCCGGACGGCGAATTCACTTCGTACTTCTCCGGAAACACCGTTCAGATATGTCCGGTCGGCGCGCTCACTGCGCGTCCCTATCGGTTCAAAGCGCGTCCCTGGGACCTGGAAGAGGCCGAGAGCACCTGCACCGCGTGCTCGTTCGGATGCCGAATGGCAGTGCAGTTCTCGCGTGGCGAGGTCACCCGGTTCCTGGGGATCGACTCCGACGTTGTCAACAATTCCTGGCTCTGCGACCTCGGCCGGTTCGCCTACGAGTCGCTCGACTCCGAAAAGCGCCTTGTCGAGCCGAAGGTGCGCTATCGCTCCGAAATGGCCGAGGTCTCTTGGCACGATGCAATGTCTCGCGTCGGGGCGCACATACGTACCTTCACGGCTGACCACGGGGCCGGATCCATCGCGTTCCTTGGCGGAGCGGGCTTCACCAATGAGGGCATTCATTCGTTCGTGAAGCTGGCCAAGACGACAATCGGGACGAGCCTCTTCGACGCCGACCTGGATGGTGGCGTCCCCGCCTCGGTGGTGTTCGCCACCCCGCGGGCAACGTTGGCGGAGGCGCTGGCGGCCAAGGTGCTGGTGGTTGCGAGTGCCGATGTTCGAGAAGAACTTCCTGTCCTTTTCCTGCGCTTGAATGACGCAGTGAAGAAGGGGTTGCGGATTGTCGAAGTTTCCGAGGTCGAGACCTCCATCTCTGACTTGACAGCCGAGCGCCTTCCCCTGTCGGCCGCGCGCCTGGCGCTCGCGCTGCAAAGCGGTGGCCCGGATGCGGAGCGTCTCGGAGCCGCGATTGCTGCGGCGGGCGAGCAGGGCGATGGAGCGGTCTTCCTGGTAGGCAAGTCCAACATCGCGGATCCGGCTGACGTTTATGCGGCCCTGGCCGTCTCGGCCTCCAAGAGGTGGCCGGGAGCCAAGTTCCTGTTCGGTAATTCGCGCGCCAACATCTTCGGAGCCATGGACCTCGGCGCGGTGCCG
>JAKAOC010000140.1 GCA_021823385.1 Actinomycetes bacterium | reverse complement strand
TTCGCTGGCAGCATCCGACCCTGGGGCTGATACCGCCAACCACCTTCATTCCGCTGGCCGAAGAGACCGGCTTGATCCTCCCTATCGGCGATTGGGTACTCGAACACGCAGTCATAAAGGTGGAAGAGCTCGTCTCGCAAGCCGAGGTCGCACCCGACTTCTACGTCGCGGTAAATCTCTCCGCCGCCCAGCTGGTCGATACGGGCCTCTCCGACAAGATCAACTCCGTGCTTGAAACACACGGAGTCGAGCCATCGCGCATCTGCATCGAACTGACGGAATCCATGGTCATGGAGAATCCGGCCCGTTCCGCCGCCATCTTGCAGTCGCTGCGTGCAAAGGACCTACGCCTGGCAATCGACGACTTCGGATCAGGGTATTCGTCCTTGGCCTATCTCACAAAGTTCCCGGTCGACAAGCTCAAGATCGACAAAAGCTTCGTCGACGCTCTCAACCGGCCCGATTCCCCGGATGCAACCCTGATTTCGGCCATCGTCGCCATGGCACACTCGCTGCGGATCTCGACTACGGCGGAAGGTGTGGAGACGGCTGACCAGGCACGTAGGGTAAGGGTTCTGGGCTGCGACGCGATCCAGGGCTACTTCATTTCCCGCCCGGTCACCGGCGACCAGCTGGTGCCGACTTTGCGCGAGCTGCAGCGCCGTCGCTACGGCGTCGCCGGAATATCCACGTAGGGCTGGCGACGGTCTGCGCCGGTGTGATCGCGCAGGTCGATAACGCCGGTTTCATGCCGACTCGAATCGATGATCCGACGAGCCAAACGCGAAACGGCCCCTTCGGGTGCCAGACCTACTACGGATTCGAAGCCCCGCGACTCAAAGATGAGTTCGTAAAGGCTCGGCTCGCCTTCCTTCAGTCGAGCACCCCACTCACTCAGCTGGCTCCAGACCGGCAGCGATGCCGGCGACCCCAGGTAAGGGATGGCATCAGCTCCGTCGAACGGCGCCCAAGTGTCCTTGAAAATCCAGTTGGCGAAACGATAGGCGCGCTTATCAAGAACGGCGACCACGTAGTCGTATCCGCATTCTCGGGATCCCCGTACGTAGGCTTCGTACAGCGCCATGGATACAATGCCGGCCGTGGCCCTTCCCTGGTGCGAGTGGGATACCGCTAGCGCAGCTATGTCCCATGCATTGGAGACCGGGAAGGGGACACCGTTACGGAAGGTCGCGGCGCCAGCTGGGATTCGCCAGTGACGTCCCATGTCGTCGAAGGTCTTTGAAAGCCTCCCATCGGGAAGGGGCACTATGACCCTCATCGATGCCGCCGGCATCTTGCGCAAATGGTCGATGACGCAGAGAAAGACGGTCCTGCCGTCATAGGGCGCATACTCGGCGGCCAGCTGCTCGCGCGTGTTGCCAAAGGTCTGAAGGAAGACTTCGGCCTCGACGGATCGCGCAAGCTCCGCACCCGGATCTTCGGGGGCGAAGACGTATACTCCGAGCGGCGTGGAAGCGCCAGTATCCATCTTCTCTTCCGCAAGCAAACGAAGGTGCTCTTCGTAGGATCCCACCTCGAGGTCCGCGGAGGCACCCATGTCAGAAATCCCTAAACGTGATCACGGATGCGCCGAGAGCCCGTCTTGTGAACTCGGCCGCCACCGCCGCATCGAACGCCTTGCAGGTATAGATGTCCACACTGAAGAAGAGGCGAGGGGTCTCCCAGGCATAAAAGTGGGCGCCAGAGGTCTCCCAATGGACCCAGCCCGCCCATCCATAGGTTTCGGACAGATGGGTAACCGGCTCGGTTAGTACCTTCATGCCGCAGACGTTGCCCAGGTCACGTAGATACGTGGATATCTGGACGTCGGTGATCGCCTGAGCGGGAATGCCCTCGATCACCAGCCGTTGGCGATAAATCTCCGGAGCAAGATCAACTACCCCGCTCTTGAGCTCGTACGCAGAGCCAGTATTCATTGTCGCGATCCAAACTTGCCAACGGCGCGACCCTCATGCGCCGAACCAGCGAACTCCACTGCGCATAGCCTTCCGGCCGTGCGCATAACATTCGCAATCTCACTCGGCCATCGGCGACGGCCGGCCGCGCACCCGCCCGAGCCCCAGGGGCCCATGACAATCTCGAAGTGCAACTCAATTACAGTAGCATGTAATTACACCGCTGTACAACGGTACGAACCACTTGAGCAGCGTTTCCGCACAGGTTCCGGCTGTTTCACCACCCTGTGCGTCGATCCAATAGCCCTTCGCCACTCCACGAGACGACAAGAGGCCGGCCCCGGCATCGTCATGCCAAGGACCGGCCCTCGCAAAGCCTCTTTTTTTTGGGCCAGCCGTTACCAGCTGGTCGCTATGTACTTGCTCTCGGTGAACTCCAGCAGGCCGTCATGCCCGCCCTCGCGGCCGAGGCCGCTCTGCTTGACGCCACCGAAGGGCGCGGCCGGATCAGAAACCAGGCCACGATTGAGGCCGACCATTCCCGACTCGAGCGCCTCCGAGACTCGCATGCCGCGACGCATGTCGCCGGTGTAGACATAGGAGACCAGGCCGAATTCGGTGTCATTCGCCATGGCGATCGCCTCCTCGTCGGAGTCGAAGGCAACGATCGGAGCCACCGGACCGAAGATCTCCTCCTTGAGTATGTCGGCATCCGGCGGCACGTCGGCGAGCACAGTGGGCTCGTAGAAGTAACCCGCGCCCCCGATCTGGCGCGCGCCGAGCGAGACCTTGGAACCCGCATCAAGGGCCCCCTGGATCAGCTCTTCCACCTTGATCCTGGCGTTGAGATTGATGAGCGGGCCGACTTCGGTGCCCTCCGCCAGCCCGGGACCGACGCGCAGGGCGCCCATCGCGGCCGAAAGGCGCCGCGTGAACTCGTCGGCGACCTTGCGATGCACGTAGAAGCGGTTGGCCGCGGTGCATGCCTCGCCTGCATTGCGCATCTTGGCGACCATGGCCCCCTTGATCGCCTCGTCCATGTCCGCGTCGTCGAAGACCAGGAACGGAGCGTTGCCGCCCAGCTCCATCGAGGAGTTGATGACCGACTCCGCAGCCAGGTGAAGTAGGCTTCTGCCGACCTCGGTGGAGCCGGTGAAGGAGAGCTTTCGCACCCTGGGATCCGCCAGCATCGCCGCCACCACGTCTCCGGAGCGCCGGGAGGGGATCACGTTCACCACTCCGGCCGGAACACCGGCCTCCTCCAGGATCGAGGCCATGAGGAGCGCCGTCAGCGGCGTGTCGGATGCCGGCTTGAGGATGACCGTACATCCCGCCGCCAAGGCCGGGCCGATCTTTCGCGTGGCCATGGCGGCCGGGAAGTTCCACGGGGTCACCAGGACCGAGACACCGATCGGGCGCCTGAGCACGAGGATGTTGTTCCCGCCATTGGGGGCGGTCACTATCTCCCCGCTCATACGCACTGCCTCTTCCGAGTACCAGCGGAAGAACTCCGCCGCGTAGGCCGTCTCGGCACGGGCGTCGGGAAGCGCCTTGCCGTTCTCGAGCACCATCAGGCGCGCAATCTCCTCAGTGCGATCGCGCATGATCTCAAAGGCACGGCGCAGCACCTCGCCACGCTGCCGAGGGGCGCTGGCGGCCCAGCCGGGAAGCGCGCTGTAAGCGGTGTCCACCGCCGCCTTGGCGTCGGCCACCGTCGCGTTGGACACTTCGGCGATCGCGCCGCCGGTTGCCGGATCAATGACCTCGAATCTTCCGCCTTCGGCGCTCGGCGTGAAACCGCCACCGACATATAGGTCCAAGCCCAGGTCCTTGGGCAGTTCCGTTGCAGTCATTCAGCCCATCCGTTTCCGTATCGTCTCGACGATCGCATCCACCGAGGGGATCGTCTTGTCCTCGAGTTCGCCGGCCGCCGGCAAGGGGATGTATGGCGTGGCGATGCGCACAAGCGGACCGTCCAAGTCGTAAAAGATCTCGTCGGCGACGATGGAGGCGATCTCGGCCCCCCAACCTAGCACTCGCGGATTCTCCTCGACAGTGAAGAGTCGACCGGTGGCCGAGACGGTGTCCAGCACACAGGCGGCGTCGAGGGGAATCAGAGTCCGCAGATCCACCACTGTGCAGGAGATGCCCTCCTCCTGCTGCAGGCGCTCGGCCGCCTCAAGGGCTCGCGGCACCATGGTGCCGATTGTAACTATGGTGGCGTCTCCGCCTTGCCTGCGGACCGCCGCCTTGCCGAGCGGCTCCACTATCTCCCCGTCCTCGACATCGCCCTTGGTGGCATAGAGCGCTTTCTGCTCCAGGAAGACCACCGGGTCGTCGTCGCGGACGGATGAGGCAAACAGCCCGATCAGATCGCGCGGCGTGGAAGGCATTACCACTTTGATCCCGGGGACCGCCATCGCCCAGTTCTCGATGGACTGGGAGTGCTGGGCGCCGAAACGCAGCCCTCCCCCGTTGCCGGTCTTCATGACCAGAGGCAGCGACACCTGCCCGTTGGTCATGTAGCGCGTCTTGGCCATCTGGTTGACCACCAGGTCCCAACAGACAGCGAAGAAGTCGCTGTACATGATCTCTGCGATCGGGCGCAGGCCGGTCATGGAGGCACCCATGATCGCGCCAAGAATGGCCTGCTCGCTGATGGGCGTGTCGATCACCCGTTCCGGGCCGAACTCGTCCAGCAGCCCGACGGTGGACTTGAAGACGCCTCCGGCGGCGGCGACGTCCTCGCCCATGAACACCACGTTGGGATCACGGCGCATCTCCTGCGCAATGGCGCGCCCTACGGCCTCTCTCAAGCTCAGTTCCGCCATGTCGAACTCCCGTCGCTCCAAAGATCCTTCATGATCAGGTCCTCGCCCGGCGGCGGCGAGGCCTTCGCCACCTCGGTGGCTACGTCGACCGCATCGGCGACGTCCCGGTCGATCCTCTCCAGCACCGAGGCGTCCACCCCCTGGGACAGCAGCCTGGCCCGGTAGATGTCGATCGGGTCCCGCTTCATCCACTCAGCCACCTCCTCGTCGGGGCGGTACTTGCCCGGATCGGCCCGGGAGTGACCCGCATGCCGATAGGTCAGTGCCTCCACCAGGGAAGGTCCTTCCCCGCTTCGGGCGCGCTCGAGCGTGCGCGAAGCGGTCTCGTACATCACGTCGGCGTCGTTCCCGTCCACCAGGATGCGCTCGAGACCGTAGGCGCCGGCACGGTCGGCGGCCGGATGCTCCACGGCGGTCACCGCCGAGATGGCTGTGTATTCCATGTAGAGGTTGTTCTCACAGACGAAGACGATGGGCAGCTTCCACACCGCCGCAAAGTTGAGCGCCTCGTGGAAGGCGCCGATGTTGGTGGTGCCGTCCCCGAAGAAGCACACCGACACCTGCCCGCTCTTGCGGTACTTGGCGGAGAAGGCCGCGCCGTTGGCTATGGGCAGGTGCGCCCCGACAATGGCGTAGGAGCCCATCATCCCGTGCTCGACCGAGGTCAAGTGCATGGATCCGCCCTTGCCGGCCATCAGGCCGCCACGGCGCCCCATCAGCTCGGCCATGATCGGAGCCATGGGGACGCCGCGCGAGAGCGTATGGGCATGCCCCCGATAGGTGGCAAAGGTCCAATCGTCCTTTCGCATGGCCTCGCCGTAGGCCGCCGATATCGCCTCCTCTCCCAGGGAGAGGTGGGTGGTGCCCTTCACCAGCCCCTGAAGAAAGACGTCGTAGACGCGCTTCTCGAAAACGCGCAGCTCGACCATCCTCCTATACAGGGCCAGGCGCACCTGCAGCGAGGGCGGCGCCCCTGCCGGCCGGCCAGGCTCGCCCGGCGCATATGTCATGGACAAGAGTCGCTCCTTTCTGATTCGGGCGGAATCGCTTGCCCGTGCTGGATCAATACTCGTTGGCGACGAAGAGCTCTTCGGCCGGGAACAGTGTGATCACCTTTGCGCCCTCCGCGGTGACCACCACCTCCTCCTCGATGCGGGCGGCCGAGTAGCCGTCCGAGGCCGGGCAGTAGGTCTCCAGGGCGAAGACCATGCCCTCTTCCAGTCGAACCGGATGCTCGAGGGAGTTGAGGCGCGAGATGATCGGCCTCTCGTGCAGGGCGAGGCCGAGACCGTGGCCGAACTGTAGCCCGAAGGCCTCCATCTCGCTGTCGAAGCCGAATTCGGTGGCCTTGGGCCAGGCGCGGGCTATCTCGTCGGTAGTGAGGCCCGGTCTCACCATTTCGATTGCGACGTCGATCCATTCGCGCGCCTTCTTGTACGCATCTCGCTGGGCCGTGGTGGCACGGCCGACACCGAAGGTCCGGTAATAGCATGTCCGGTATCCGTTGTAGGACTGGATGATATCGAAAAAGGCTTGGTCGCCCGGGCGGATGATGCGGTCCGAGAAGTTGTGCGGATGCGGGCTGCAGCGCTCTCCGGAGACCGCGTTGATGGCCTCCACGTCGTCGGAACCCGCACCGTAGAGGTACTCGTTGACCACGCCGACGATCTCGTTCTCGCGTATACCGGGCTTGAGGATCTCCGATATC
>JAKAOC010000139.1 GCA_021823385.1 Actinomycetes bacterium | reverse complement strand
CCCACTCGGGAACCTCATTCCCGAGTGGAACGACTTGATCTACCGCAACGAGTGGAAAGAGGCGATCCGGCGACTTCATGCCACCAACAACTTTCCCGAGTTCACCGGCCGCCTCTGCCCCGCGCCTTGCGAGTCCGCCTGCGTGCTGGGCATACCGAGCGATCCGGTCTCCATCAAGCTCATCGAGCAGGAAACCGTCGAGCATGCGTTCGCAAAGGGGCTCGTCGAGCCGGTGCCTCCGAGTGTGGCGACCGGATTCCGGGTCGCCGTTGTCGGCTCCGGACCGGCTGGTCTCGCCGCCGCACAGCAGCTGACCAGGGCAGGACATGCCGTGACCGTTTACGAGAAGGCCGACCGCATCGGCGGCCTGATGCGCTACGGCATCCCCGAGTTCAAGATGGAGAAGCGCATCCTGGATCGGCGGCTCGCCCAGATGGAGTCCGAAGGAACGGTCTTCGTCACAGGGGTGGAGATCGGTCGTGACATCGACGCGGCCGAGCTTGTAGATCGCTACGACGCGGTCCTCCTCGCCATAGGCTCGGAAAGGCCCCGCGACCTGCCCGTACCCGGGCGGGAATTGGCGGGAGTGCACCAGGCGATGGAGTACCTGCCTTGGGCAAACCGCGTCCAGCAGGGCGACATCGAGACGCCGCCCATCGATGCCCAAGGTAAGCACGTGGTCGTCATTGGTGGAGGGGACACCGGAGCGGACTGCGTCGGTACCGCCCATCGTCAAGGGGCGTCGAGCGTCACGCAGATCGAGATTCTTCCCCGCCCCGGCGACGAACGTCCAACCGGCCAGCCGTGGCCGACCTATCCTGCGATCTTCAGGGTCTCCTCCGCTCATGAGGAGGGTGGTGAACGCATGTTCTCGCTCAACACGGAGGCTTTCGTCTCCGACGGCGAGGGTCGGGTCGCAGCGCTGAACGTGCACGAAGTGGTTGCCCGCGACGGCGGCTTCGCCAAAGTGGATGGAAGCGAGAGCAGGCTCAGCGCAGACCTGGTGTTGCTGGCCATGGGCTTCGTGGGCGTTGCGGCCGAATCCGCCGTCTCGCAGCTCGGGCTGGAGCTGACCTCGCGCGGCGCGATCCGCGCAGGTGAGGACTGGATGACCTCGCGAAGCGGCGTCTTCGCATGCGGAGACGCAAGAAGAGGGCAGAGCTTGATCGTCTGGGCTATTGCGGAAGGCCGCTCCGCGGCGGCCGCCGTTGACCGCTACTTGATGGGAAGCAGCGACCTACCCGCGCCGATCGCAACCACCGCGGCACCGATCTCCCTCTAAGCAGGAATTCTCGCGTCGAGCTTCACGGCGGAACGCGGAACCGCTTCGAATGCCGCGGCCAGCGAGGGAAGTGTCAAGGAGGAGGCGCCGCTGGTAACCACCGCGGCTCCGCCCACGAGAATCTCGCCTTGGCTCAACTGGTAGTCATCCAGGATCGCATCGCGGTGCCCCCAGCAGCCTTTGGCGCTGGGGGACTGACAGTCCAGGTTGATGGTTCCGTTCGAATTGCCGCCCCACCCGTCGTTGTACATCCAGTCAAAGTCCGCCAGCAGCGCGCTTGGATAGCCTCCCGCCCAGATGCTGTCATAGACCGTCCAAGGACCGTCGGCGTTGCTGGGGTTGGGATCGATTCCCTGGCGAGCCGCGACCAGGGAATCGCGGTTCAAGCTCGCGACCATTCCGCTGATCGGCGTAAGTCCGCGGGAGGTGCGTTCCGCGTTGGCGGCCACCAGCAGTTGCATGGCAGGGCTTAAGGCGTTGAAATCCGCCGGGAGCGTCATGGGCCGGACACCCTCCGCCCGATGACGCTCGTTGATCTGCTGCAAGACCGCCTGGTTGCAGGCCGGGGTGTTGATAAGACTGTTCGGATCAAAGGAGGCGGGGTATTCGGAAACGGGTATCCCGGCGTGCGGGTTGCCGGCGACGCAGATGTCCCAAGTGGACTGAGAGATCGTCACGTTCGCGGTGGGGTTGGAGGGACGGACCGGCTTTGCGGGCGGAGCCTCATGGCGGCTGACCACGTACGCAACGACGAGCAGCGCCAAGACCGCGATCCTAAAACCGAGCTTGCGCATGCCGCCCCGCACTCTCCTTTGCGCGCCATCCTACCCAGAGGCTGTTCATCGGGCCAGGCGGGCCGCCTGGGCGGCACTAGGTTTAAGTGGCGCGATGAGATTCAAGCCCATGGCCCTGCTGGCCCCGCTCGTCTTGGCCGCATGTGGCACCTCCACCGGCGGAGCGACCGGCACTTCACTGCCTCCCGCCACGACCAATCTTCCCAACCCTTCCACCAGCACGACGCTGCCCGTTACCCCCACAGCGGTCCCCGTCGCCCAACTCTGCAGCGCCTATTACCTGGTCCTGGCAGACAATGCGTTGATCGCCCAGATTGTTTCGGGCGCCGCATCCGAAGCCAAGGCCGCATCCGGGTCGTATCTCCAGGCGCTCCGGGAGTTGAAGACCTCCAAACTCTCGCCGCCTGAGCTGAAAAGTGGCGCCACCGTCCAGGAATTGGCCAAGCTGAGCTTTGCCGCGGCTCCGAGCCCGACCACCGACGTCCCGCCCGCGGCGCTCGCAGCGCTCTCGTCGGCACTCGGGACCACCTGTCAACCGGTGGTCGCCGACTCCGCCGAGGCGCCCAAGCTGGCTTCCGCGGCGGGGGCGGTGGGGTGGAGTTCGAGCTGCAATGCCGGAGCACAGACGATCATCTCGGCGGCCGACCCGAGTTACGGCGTGATCCAGACACCCGCAACCGGCCCTGCCACGACCACCACCTGCGTGCCCGACGGTTACACGGGCGTCCTAGAGCGGCAGACCGACCTCAGTTGGCAGGCTGTGCAGCCCTACGTGGAGGTTCCCTGCGGCCAGGCACCGCCGTTCATCCTCTACAGCCTCTTCGGCAAGGGAGCGCTCGGGACCTGTTATCCGTCCTGAGCCTCTCCGGGCGCGGGCGCTTCACCGCGGGGGGCGGATGCCTTGAGCTGCGCACCGGTCGCCACGATCATGCGCAAGCTGCTGGCCAGCGCAATCTGGGTGTCGGTATCCATGCCCGCCACCAGCCGGCTCTCCTCTTGGTTGTAGAGTGGCGCCACCTTCTCCACAACCCTGAGCCCCTCGCCGCTAAGCGAGACGATGGCGCGGCGCCGGTCCAGAGGATGAGCACTGCGCGTGCAGAGGCCACGCCGCTCCAACGTCTTGACCACACCGGTGAGCGTCCCCTTCGTGACGCCGGCCTTGCTGGCCAGCCGCTGGGGCTCCATGTCTCCCCAGACCCAGAGGGTGAACAGGGCGATGAAGGCGGTAAAAGACAGGCCGTATTCGCCCAGGACCTCGCGCTCCATGTGGTTTCGCAAGATGCTTGCCACCCGGTAGATATTGGTCATCACACCGCTCGCATAGACGTCAGCCTCGTAGCTGCCTATTCGAGCGCGGATGTCACGCTCAAGCGCAGTGATCTCTACCGGCTCGTTACCGATGAAACCCCATGCCAATTAAAGACCGCCAAACACCACGCCCAACGGGCACCAAGCCGATGATACTGCACAGCAACCCAGGCTTTCCCGGATTGCCAAGGTGCCACCTCGGTCTCAGGCGTTGCCTCCGCGTTCGAGACCGGAGGCCTCCTCCCAGCGAGTGACTCCCCACGTAAGAACCAGAAAGGTGGCGGGCGAACCGCCCAAGGATCCGTGCCAGTGCCTCTCTCCGGGAGGCACCACTACCAGCGAACCCTCATCCAGCTCGAGCTCATCGGTTTCTTCATTGCCGATGGAAGCCGTCTTGGAAAGGACATACAAGAGCTGCCCGCCCGGGTGTGAATGCCAGTTCGTAACAGTCCCCGGCTCGTAGGTGACCCTCAGGACGTCGGCGTCGGCAGGATTGGCGGCCATGCGCAAAGTTTCCATCGCAACGGCACCGCTGTACCTCTCCGGCCGAAGTACGGCCTTTTCTCCACGGTCGACGATCTTCATACGCTTCACTCACCGCTCTGTAGCACGCCGCACCCGGCAGACATGCCCAAGTCTGATACCCGCCAACGACTCAAGAGCAGGCAGGCGTCTGTGAAATCCATCACACGGAGGGCGCGACGGTGGATCAAGCGTCCCAGTAGCGAGCGATATCCGGAAAGATTCCCCTCACACCGCCCCGCGGATCGGGCACGTCTCCCGAGTACCTGGGAATCAAGTGAAGGTGGGCGTGCATCACGGTCTGGCCGGCCGCGCGCCCGGCATTCACACCCAGGTTGTATCCGCTTGGTTCGAACCGCCGGTCGAGAACGTCCTTACAGCCCGCGACAAACGGGTACAGTTCAGCGGCCTCGTCCTGGTCGAACTCGAAGAAGCTCTCGAAATGGCGGAGGGGCACGATCAGGAGATGGCCCGGCGACACCGGGTAAGCATCGAAGAACGCCCCGAAGCGATCGCTTCGCTGAACGACTGTCTCGCTTTTCAGCAAGTCGCAGAAGACGCAATTGGCCACCTAGCCAGTCTTGCAGCAGCCGAGCCGCATTTTGGCCGCTCTGCGTAGGCGACGCTCCGGCAACTTCGCCCTCGTCGGCACCAGAGGCCACACAAATCAGCAGAGCAGGTGCCGTGCGATGGCATCTGCTCTCCCGAAAGACCTACCTGAAATCCCAACTGGAACTCATCGCATTGCCCGGCACGGAGCCCTCGATCAGCCGGCCTCGGTATGGCGCCTCTTCCAGGGGAAGATGACCACCGAACCGAGAAGACCCACCGCTCCAGCGGCTAGCTTCCAAGTGCCTGAGGTAAACGGCTGACCCGTCTTGGTGGATGGCACTGTCAGCACGGTGGTCTCACCCACCACGCTGGTGCTGGTGACGTTGGCTTCCTCTTCGCCGGCGCCGGTCGTCGTGGTAGTGGCACCGGTCGTCGTGGTCGAAGACACGCCACCTTCGTTGTCACCGCCGGTCGTCGTGGTCGGCTGCGTGGTCGACGTGGTCGGCTGCGTGGTCGACGTGGTCGGCTGCGTGGTCGACGTGGTCGGCTGCGTGGTCGACGTGGTCGGCTGCGTGGTCGTCGTGGTCGGCTGCGTGGTTGACGTGGTCACCGATCCCGGCTGCGGAGCCTCGGAGAGCAGAAAGTTGACGTTCGATCCCGTGGTGTCGGAGGGCATTACGACAATGGCCGATAGCGGCGTTATCGGGTTACCATCGGCGTCCGAATTCTGAGTGGTCATGGGAACGTAGAAATGCCACGTCCCGTTGCCGTTCCCACAGGGCTCGCCCCCGCTCGTGTCGGTCTGGCAGGTCTTGTCCGCCGGGATGATCCAGGGGGGCTGCTCCACGTAGTAGGAGTCCCAGCTGACCTTGAGGGCGGACGGCACGACTCCGCCAGGAACGCTGGTCAGCACGAAGTGCCAATAGCTGGTGCTGCCGGACCCCGCTGTACTTAGTGAGGACCGGTTCACCGCGCACGTCGTAAAGCCAGTTCCGGCGTCGTAAGTGCAGACGGTTTGGCCCGTGGTTCCTCCGCCCGGGTCGGCACCCGCCGCACTTGCGAACGTCAGTGCAGAGGCAAGGGCGAGAAAAACCGATGAAGCGATGCGTGCGATGCGACCCTTCGTCATTGCAACCCTTCTTCGGAGCCGTTCCTCTTGGTTCCGGCGGTTACCGGTCAGAGGGCACCGGGGGGAGTGACCCGCTCCACCACGATGCGTGGCTCACGCCAATACAGCTAACGCTGTAGCAGTCCAAAAGGAAGGGGCAAGGAGAAACCTTATCCGTTTCATTACGCTTGCGAACTGGGGGCATTCTTCAGCCAGCCGCTACCGAGCCAAACCGACGCGGCTTTGCCCGGCCTTGCAGACACGCCACGTTGCGTGACATTCGGACGAGCACAGGGCGCACCAATCGGGTGGCGGAAGAGTACCTCGTCGCTACAAGTCGGACTCGTTTACGTGAAGACCGGCATAGTCGTCGATGACGCCCCCGCCGTGACCGCATCCTCGAACTCCGAGCAGGCGTGATTGCCACGGGCGCAGGCCGTGGATGCAAAGGTGTGCGCGCAAGCGCAAGCAACTCCGGCGATTCACCACATCTGCGCAAGCTATGCGGCGGGGACTACCGGACCCGCGCACCGATCTTGGCGAGCCCCTGCGCGATCATTTGGCCATGGTGTCCAAGACCGTGTCGACATCCGCTTCGGTCGTACGCGGGTTCACAAAGCAGAAGCGCATCATGCGTTCGCCGCGATACGTAGTCGGCTGGACGAAGGCGACCTGCTCTTCCAAAAGCTTCTCGCTCCAGGCCACGTAATCTTCGTCGACCCACCCCTTGCGCCGGAAGACGACCACGGAAAGCTCGGGGTCTATCGCCAGTTCGAGGTAAGGCCTTTGTTTGATCTGGTCCGCGCAATACCGGGTGATACGGAGGGTCTCGGCGATGGCATCGCGGTATGCGTCCGTTCCATAGGTGGCCAGCGAAAACCAGAACGGCAGGCCGCGAACGCGACGCGAGAGGTGGTAGGCGAAGCTGGCCGGATTCCACTCCCTGTCCTTGTTCACGTCG
>JAKAOC010000138.1 GCA_021823385.1 Actinomycetes bacterium | reverse complement strand
TCCGATCTAACAAAGGGGCGGGAAGGGAGTGCAGGGCGCCAAGATCAAGGAAGAAGACGTGGTGTCGGAGGTGTTGTACACCACGTCCCACAGCTATTTGCTCTTCTTCTCGAACAAGGGCCGCGTCTACCGGATCAAGGCCCATGAACTGGGCGTGCGTGAGCGCACGGCACGAGGAATGGCGCTAGTGAACGTGCTGGCTCTCGATGCCGACGAGCAGATAGCCACCGTTATCGACACCAAGGCCTACTTCCCCGACTCCTACCTGGTTTTCTTCACTAGGCAGGGCCTGGTGAAAAAGACGCTGCTGGAAGAATACGACAAGTCCCGCCGAGACGGGCTTATTGCGCTCGCACTCAGAGAAGGTGACGAGCTGGTCAAGGTCCTTGTGGTCCCGGCTTCGAGTGATCTACTGGTGCTCACGCGCAAGGGCATGGGCATTCGGTTCACCGA
The DNA here is from genome assembly GCA_021823385.1 of Actinomycetes bacterium. The sequence goes on along the minus strand of JAKAOC010000138.1, from coordinate 6,077 downwards.
ATCCGAGGTGCGTCCGATGGGCCGCGCCGCCTCGGGGGTGCGAGCGATCAAGCTGAAGGCGGGGGACAGGGTCGTGGCCGCGATCGAGACCGGCACGCGCTCAGAGGTGCTCATGGTCACCAGCGCCGGATATGCCAAAAGAACCAAGGTGGATCGCTTCTCGGTGCAGCAGCGCGGGGGCATGGGAGTTCGAGCGATTCGGCTCACCAGCTCAAAGGGAGTTCTGGTTAGCGCCTTTTCGGTGTCTCAGCAGGACGAGGTGATAGTTGTCGCCGACGGCGGAACCACGATTCGCACGACCGTAGGGTCGGTGGCGGTCCAGGGCAGGGATGCCACCGGCGTCAAGATCATCGACCTTCATGACGACCACGAGGTTAGCTCGGTCACCCCTGTTGTGCAGGAAGATATCTGAGGCTTCGTGCTAGAATCTCGGTATCCAGGTGAGCAGTTGCTTGCCCGCGATTTGAAAGGTTCATCCCTGGCGAAATGGTGACGGCAAAGGTTGCTCGAAACGCCAGCGGCACGGCCGCCAGGGAGAAGAAGTCCACCGCAAAGAAGCGGCCCCCGCGTCAGATGCACCATCTGCGCGTACAGAGGGTCTCGTTGGCCTCGGTCACGCGCGTCTCGGTGATCTTTTATACGGCCCTGGTTGCGGCCGGCCTGGTGGCGACGATCGTCGCGTGGACGGTACTTGGTTCGATCGGGTTCATCACCAAACTGAACCACCTGATCGACCAGTTGGTTGGCTCGACGAACTACTCCCTTGGACTCGCTCAGGTGCTCGTGATCCAACTGGGCATTGGTATCGCCTGGGTGGTAATCATGACGGTCATCACGTTTCTTGCGGCAGCCATCTATAACCTCGCCTCTGAGATGGGCAATGGCATTTCCATCGGAGTGGTTGACGACAGCAAGTGAACAGGCGTCCTATTAGGTTGTTCATGTGGCTCCGGGGCTATAGCTCAGCCGGTTAGAGCGCAGCACTGATAATGCTGAGGTCGCTGGTTCGATTCCAGCTAGCCCCACTCTGCCAAACCCGGGGATGTAGCTCAGCTGGAAGAGCACCTGCTTTGCACGCAGGGGGTCAGGGGTTCGAGTCCCCTCATCTCCACCATTCCATGTTTGCCTGCCGCCCAGAAAATGGGCCATGGGCACTGCGCCAATGATTCCGGGCGCGCACCCAGGATTTGTCGCCCCGGTCCGCATGTAGCTATCGAATGGGAACGGACCACCGCGGCAAAAGCTGAAGAGCCCCTTTGCGAGGTGGCGAGGAGCACCCCGCTGGATTCTTGAGGGGATCTGTCCTCTAGCCCAGGGCAAGAGCCACGAATGCCTATCCTTGAGACCGTGATGAGCGCTCTCCTGGCTGGACTCGGCTCGGGATTCCTTGTTGCCGCCCAGGTGGGGCCAATCTGGCTCCTGTGCATGCGAAGCGTGCTGAGGGGCCGCTTTGTGGTGGGCTTTTCGATCGGGGTGGGTGCCGCCTTGATCGACGCGTCCTACGCGGCACTCGGCGTCCTGGGTGGAGCCGGCATCTTGCGTGCCGAGCCTCAGTTGCGGCTGGCTCTGGGCCTGGTCGGGGCAGCCGTCCTTGTCGGCCTCGGTGCAAGGACCATCTGGTCCGCTCTGCGCATTCGAGCGGGCATGGAGAGCGCGGAGGAGATCGCAACGCCTGCCCGCGCCTTCCTGACCGCGTTGGTCGCTACAGCGTCAAACCCATTGACTATCGCATCCTGGGCCGCGCTATTCGCGGCGACCTCGTCCGCCACCATAACCAAGGGGGTTGGGGGCGCTACTCTGCTTGTGCTCGGCGTCGGAGCGGGATCCATGGCATGGTTCACGATCCTTTCGGCGGTAATGTCGGCGCTTCGCCACCGGATCGGCGAACGGGCGCTGCGCGCAGTTGACGTCGGGTCCGGCTTGGGGTTGGTTGGCTTTGGCACATTCCTTGGCCTGCGTGCGTGGCATCAGTCATGATGTGCGGGTGGCACGAAGGCCGCGGGCCCACACGCATGGCGCAGCCGCTCGGATCCCGTCAACCTTTGAGAGATGGAAGCTTTGGATAATCACAGTGTCCCAGACCAAGAAGTCGGCCAGCTCCTCGAGGGTGACCCAGGTACTACACGAACTGGCCATCGTCGTTAGCTATGAGCTGGACTTTGGTGAGGCGGGCTCAACGAGCCAGGAGGAAGCTCCCTGTCGAAGGGACTGCCGCCGAGTAGGCGCAGAGCCAGGTGCGCATACTCCTTGGCAATCTGCTCAGGTGTGGTCGGGCCATCGGCTCTAAACCATTGCGGCAAGGCGGTGCACATCGTCGCAATTGCCTTGCCCGCATATCGGGCGAACTCCGGGGAAAGCGCGCCCGCTGCTGTCGCCGACACAATCTCTTGATCCAGCAGGTGCTGGACCTGGTCGCGCAGCGCTGCTATCCGCCGATAGGAGGCTGGCTCGAGGCCTCTCATTTCACTTGCGCCTATGAAAGCCAAGGCACTCCTCCGGGTATGAAAAAGTGCCAGCGCCTCAACGACGAGGGCCACCTTTTCGGCCGGATACCTGCCTTCGCTGCTTGCCTGCTTGACGCGCCAGATGAGATCCATCATGGTGATGTCGAGCACACTTACGAGTAGCTCCTGCTTGCTGCGATAGTGGTGGTAGACGCCGGGAACGCTCATACCCGCAAACTCTGCGATGAGCCGCATCGTCGCCCCGTGGTAGCCCGTGGCGACAAAGGCCCGAACCGCACCCGCGAGAACCTGGTCGATCGGCAGGGGATTGAACGTGCGCCAGTCGCCGCCAGCACCAACTGCCGCAGACGCCACGGGGTCCGGGGCCATCTGGTTGGGTGTCTCCTCCTCGAGGAGGGCAGACGAAGGAACCTCGAGAACCGCTGCGATCTGTAGTAGCCTCGTCACCGAGAGTCTCGTCTTGCCGGTTTCGATCATGCTGATTGTGGCCGGGCTTACCCCGACGTCATGCGCCAGTTTGCGCAGCGACATTCCCCTCGAAGTTCGTAATCGGCGCAGCCTGTCGCCGATTGGATAACTGGCGCTTTCGTTCAGGTTAGGGCGATCCATGCTGTTTAGAATAACTGAACGATCGAATTCGCCGGGCCGTAGAACTCATACCCTCTCAGTGCTTGACTATGCAAAATTAGTGTGTGAAGCTAGGCACAATCCAGTTTGCCGCCGAGCGAACGCTCCGTCGGCTCGTTCAGAAAGGATCTTGTGGGATGAGTGATGCCCCGAGCATGGAAGAGCTTCTCAAGGATGCGCCGAAGAATTGGGGAAAGTGGGGACCCGACGACGAACTTGGAGCACTCAACTATCTCAGCGCTGCCGAAGTTATGCGCGGGGTCGGCCACATTCGCTCGGGTAACGTCTTCACCCTGCAGCGCTTAATCGGCGATCCCAAGGGCGACCCAGTATGGCCTGGTCGCACGCCTGCTGAGAAGACGATGATTCTCGACGAGTCATCGTGGGATGTCGACGGGGCTCCCCAGTTTCCAGGGGGCCTGCACTACGCCGATGACAAGATCGATGCCTTTCTCCAGGGTTCGACGCAGTACGATGCACTGGGCCACGTTTGGTATGACGGGCAACTCTGGAATGGTTACGACGCTCGAACCACGGTTGGCGGCCTGGATAAAGCCAGTGTGGCGCCCATCGCTGAGCGCGGGATCGTAGGAAGGGGCGTCCTGCTGGATATGGCGCGCTTCCGAGGAAAGAATAACCTTGACAAAGGCGAGGTCTTCACCCATGAGGACCTCATGGCGTGCGCCGAGTCCCAAGGTTGCGAGATAGAAAAGCGCGACATCCTCATCATCCGCACGAACTTTCTCCAGCTCTTCTTCGACCAGGGCGCGGCATTTTACGAGGGTTTCTGTGAGCCGGGACTTGTTTATAGCCCGGAACTGGTGCGGTGGTTCCAGGAGATGGAGATTCCCAACCTTGTCACGGACACCATCGCCAACGAGGTCACTTTCGACCCAAACAATGGCACCGCATTGCCACTGCACTGTGCACTGATGCGCAATCTCGGTGTAACTCTCACCGAAATCTGTGATCTTGAAAAGCTTGCGTCAGACTGTGCTGCGGACCGGCAGTACACCTTCCTGTACGCTGCGGCACCCTTGAAGGTGAGCAAGGCGAGTGGTTCACCCGTCAATCCTTTGGTGATCAAATGAGTGCATACGCTGAGCGACCCTGGACCAAGCTCTACCGTGACGGATACCCCACGGAGATCACCCAGGACTATTCCACCATGCTCGATATGTTCAAGGCTTCGCTAGAGAGGGCGCCAGCAGCCGTCGCCATCAAGTATTTTGACGGCGTACTCACCTTGACGGACCTCGACGCACGATCCGATGCCCTGGCACTCTCTCTGGTGGCCAGTGGCTTTAAGTCAGGGGACCGCCTCGGCGTCTATACGCAGAACAATCCTGCTTTCGTCATCGGCCTGTTGGCCGCTTGGAAAGCCGGAGGAGCTGCAGTAGCCATCAACCCGATGAACAAAGAGCGAGAACTCGCATACCTGCTCTCCGACTCGGGGGCCGTCGCGTTGCTGTGCCTCGATGAACTCTATGAGTCGGTCGCCAAGCAGGTTATCGCGTCAGGAGGAGAGAACTCCGTCTCTACGGTTATCACTTTTTCGGCACTGGACGGACAATCGCGAAATGACGAGCGCCTCTTTGCAAGGACGGTCCGCCTCCATCCCCAAGATACCCTCGACCTGGAGGAGATATTCCAGCGGTATCGCGGAGAGAAGCCGCCATCGGTCGTGGTGCACGGGGAGGATGTCGCGGTCCTGACATACACATCGGGCACAACAGGGATCCCCAAAGGTGCAATGAACACCCATCAGACGATGGCGTTCAACGCCCAAACCTATCGGGATTGGATGGGAATTGGGCCCGATGGCTCAGTTCTTGGCGTTGCGCCGCTCTTTCACATCACCGGGCTGATCGGCCATGTGGGATTGGCGCTTCTCATACCTTGTGCATTGGTGTTAACTCACCGCTTTGAACCCGGAGTCGTAATTGACGCGATCCGCGAGCATCGACCCACCTTCACCGTCGGTTCGATAACGGTATTTATCAACCTGTCCGGACGTGAAGGGGTTACCAAGGAGGACTGGTCGTCGTTTCAAATGGTCTACTCCGGCGGTGCTCCGATCGCACCGGCGGTGGTCGACCAATTCATGGAGAAGACCGGTCTGTATATTCACAATATTTACGGACTCACCGAGACCAACTCGCCGTCTCACGCAGTACCCCTTGGCAAGAGGGCACCGGTAGACCAGAATTCGGGAGCACTTTCGGTGGGGGTACCGGTTTTCAACACCGTGGTCAGGATTCTCGACGAGGCTGGAAATGAGCTGCCGGTGGGCGAGGTAGGCGAGATCGCCACCTCGGGGCCCCAGGTTATTCCCGGATATTGGAACAAGCCTGAGGCGACACTGGCGAGCCTTCCCGGAGGAGAACTGCTTACCGGCGATGTTGGGTTCATGGATGCCGACGGTTGGTTCTATCTGGTGGACCGAAAAAAAGACATGATCAATGCGGCCGGCTACAAAGTGTGGCCACGCGAGGTCGAAGACGTGCTCTACGGCCACCCTGCGGTACGCGAAGTGGCGGTTATCGGCATCCCGGATGCGTACCGAGGTGAGACCGTCAAAGCATTCGTCTCGCTAAAGCCAGGTGCCAGCGCCAGCGAAGCAGAACTCATCGAGTTCTGCAAGGCGACAATGGCGGCCTATAAATACCCTCGATCTATCGAGTTCCTCGAGGATCTGCCCAAGACCGTGACCGGAAAGATCCTCAGGCGAGAGTTGCGCGACGCCAACCAATGAAGCCCTCGGGAGCGCATTCCCCATCCGCAAGGGAGGCCTACTGCCCCACGGTGCCGTAACTCACTTATCCAGCAGGATGAGTCGCGCGGTCGGCTGATAGGTAAGTTGTGTCCCGAATCTTGTGCAGATTCTCCGCCGCGTGAGCGGCGGCCATGGTATCTAGGGAGTTGAACACATACCTAGAACCTCCAAGGAGGGATACCATGGCCGCTAAAGCCAAGACTACCCAA
>JAKAOC010000137.1 GCA_021823385.1 Actinomycetes bacterium | reverse complement strand
TCACCCGGTATTGCGCAGACCAGATCAGGCAAAGGCCGTACCTCGACCTGGCGATCGATCCCGAGCTTTCAGTGGTCGTCTTCCGGCGCAAGGGGTGGGCCGACGATGACTACGTGTCCTGGAGCGAGCGGCTCCTGGAAGAGCAGGTGGCCTTTGTCCAGCCCACGACGTATCGGGGCGAACGCATGATGCGCTTTTGCTTCGTGAACCCGCGTACGACCGAGGAGGACGTCGACATGGTCTTGGACACCATGGCCGACTGATGACCATGCGCCCGACCAAGACCGGCAGGCCGTTTGCATCGGATGCAAGGCAGCTCACTGCCGTCTTGGCGGGACCTGGCGGTTCGCCTTCCGCCTTTCCTCGGCGGGGGCGCTCCCTCGCAGCCGCCTGACAGGTGGCTCAATGACCGGTCCGCGCAACGAGATCCAACCGGGAACTCAGGTGGGCTATTCGGGCAAGCAGATGGGAACTCGATCCGCCTCGCATGCCTGGATGTGACACACGGCGTGCCGCTTGGACGAAGTTGGCGCCGAGGTCCGTACCGGCGGCCTCGGCCGGCGCCGGCGCTGCAAGACTGGCGAGGTGTCTAAGTGCGTCTTTTGTGACTTGCTGGGAACCGGGGCCTTGGTTCGGCGAGGCGATCACTTCGGGGCCTTCTTCGATTCATATCCGCTCTCGCCGGGCCATCTGCTGATCGTCCCATTGCGACACCTCGAGAGCTTTTTCGATTTCAACAAGGCGGAGGCGGCGGAGCTGTATTCGTTTGTCGCGGGCTGCAAGGGCGTTCTGGACCGTCAGTTCGAGCCAAGCGGGTACAACCTTGGGGTGAACGACGGGCGCGCGGCCGGCCAGACGGTGATGCACACCCACCTTCACCTGATCCCTCGATACTCGGGAGACGTGCCCGATCCTCGGGGTGGGGTTCGAGCGATCTTCCCCGGCTCTGCGCGCTACTGGGAAACGTGATCCACGACCGCGCGGCTTTTGTGATGGATTTCACATGTGCCTGCGTGTTCCTGAGTTGGCGGCGGGTATCAAACTAGGGAATGTCTGGCGGCGTGCAGGGCGGTAAACGGTGGTGAGTGAAGCTTATGAAGATCATCGACGGTGGAGATATGGCCGTCCTTCGGCGCGAGAGGTACAGCGGCGCGGTTTCGATGGAAACTCTGCGCCTGGCAGCCAATCCGGCTGACGCGGACATCCTGAGGGTCACCTACGATGCCGGCACGGTCACGAATTGGCACTCTCATCCGGGTGGCCAGTTTCTCTACGTCCTTTCGAAGACCGCCTCGATCGGCAATGAAGAGGTCGATGAACTCGAGCTGGATGAAGGATCGCTTGTGGTCGTCCCCCCCGGCGAGCGGCATTGGCACGGATCACTCGGCGGTTCGCCCGCCACCTTTCTCGTTTTGACGTGGGGAGTCACTCACTGGGAGGAGGTCTCCGGCCTGGAGCGCGCAGGCAAGTCCTGACGCCGAGGGGGGACCTTCGCAATCCGGGAAAGCCTGGGTTGCTGTGGAGTATCATCGACTTGTGGCCCATTGGGCGAGGCGTTTGGCGGTCTGTAATTGGCTTGGGGCTTCATCGATGACGAGCCGGTAGAGATCACTTCGGTTGAGAAGGATATCCGCGCTCGCATAGGCAGCTACGAAGCTGATATCTACGCGAGCGGTGTGATGACCAACATCTACCGGGTGGCAAGCATGCTGCGAAACCACATGGAACGCGAGGTTCTGGGCGAATACGGCCTGTCCTTTACTGCGTTCATCGTCCTCTTTACGCTTTGGGTCTGGGGGGACATGGAGCCACAGCGACTCGCCAGAAAGGCGGGCGTTACCAAGGGCACTCTTACCGGCGTGGTCAAGACGTTGGAGCGGAGAGGCCTCTGCAAGCGCAACGATCACCCGTTGGACCGACGCCGCGCCATTGTCTCGCTGAGCAATGAAGGTCTCAGAGTGGTGGAGAAGGTGGCTCCGCTCTACAACCAAGAGGAGAGCCGCCTGGTAGCGGGTATGGATCCCGACACCCAGATTTCGCTGGCGGGCAGCTTGCGGATGATCGTTGCGACGGGCGCACGGCTCAAGGCATCCTCCCAGGGTGGGGAGGCTCATGCTTCCAAGGAAGCTCAGGACGGATAACAGGTCCCGAGCGCCGCTTTGCCGAAGAGACTGTAGAGAATGAACGGCGGCGCCTGCCCACAGGGAACCCCGACGTAGGCCTGCACAGCACTCCAGCTCAGGTCGGTCTGCCGCTCCAGGACGCCCGTGTAACCATTGGGCACGCAAGTGGTGGTGGTGGTCGCCGAGCCGGCCGCGGGCGACTGGATCACGCCATAACTCGGGTCGGCCGCAGAGATGAGTGTCTGTGCGTCGGCATTGCAACTAGAGCTCCACCCAGCGGACCCGGCTGCCGAAGCCAGTTTGGGTGCCTCGGTGGAGTTGGCAACCACTGGCTGGCAGGTGGTCCCGAGCGCGGCGGAAAGGGCCGCCAGCGCAGCGGGCGCGACGTTCGTCGTCGGGCTCGACGTCGCGGCAAAGCGCAGCTTGGTCAAGGATTGAACGACGGTGCCTGTTGCCAATTCGGGCGGCGAGAGGCTGGAAGTCTTCAGCTCTTTCAGCGCCTGAAGGTAGGAGCCGGCTGCGGCCTTCGCTTCGGAAGCCGGACCCGAGACGATCTGGGCGATCAGTACGTTATCCGCGAGGACCCGGTAGTAGGCGCTGCAGAGCTGGGCTATGGGGGCCGCCGTGGGGGTGACAGGCAGCGTCGTGCTTGTTTCGGCAAGGGGCAGATTGGTCGTGGCGGGTGGCAGGGAGGTGCCCGTGCTACCTCCTGTGGAGGTGCCGCAAGCGGCCAGGGCGAGTGGGGCCAGAAGGGCCAGGGGCTTGAATCTCATCGCGCCAGTTAAACCTAGTGCCGCCCTGCCGTAGTCGCCTGGCCCATGGGACGCCCTCTGGGTAGGATTGCGCGAGAAGGAAAGTGCGGGACGGCATGCGCAAGCTCGGTTTTAGGATCGCGGTCTTGGCGCTGCTAGTCGTTGCGTACATCGTCAGCCGGCATGCAGCACCGGGCGCGACGCCTGTACCACCGTCCAACCCAACCGCAAACGTCACAATTTCCCAATTGGCATGGGACACCTGTGTAGCAGGTAACCCGCATGCGGGGATACCCGTCTCCGAATATCCCGCCTCTTTCAACCCCGACAGCCTGGTCAATACTCCTGCGTGCAACTCGGCGGTCTTGCAGCAGATCAACGAGCGTCATCGCGCGGAAGGGGTTCGGCCGATGGTGCTTCCCACGGATTTCGCTTCGCTCAGCCCCTCTATGCAGCTCCTGGTCGTTGCGAACGCCGAGCGCACCTCCCGTGGCCTTCCTCCAATCGCCGGAGTGGTTGCGAGCTTGAACAGAGACTCCCAGGTCGCGGCAAGGCAAGGCATCGACCCCAACCCGAGCAACGCCGACGGCCCCTGGACGGTCTATGACAGCATCTGGGCCGGAGGCTACCCCAGTGCGCTGCTGGCGGACTTCGACTGGATGTACAACGACGGGTGGGGCGGGAACTCCAACAGCACCATAAACCTGGACTGTCCCTCGGCGATCGCCAAGGGATGCTGGGGGCACCGTGACGCGATACTCGACAACTATCAGTTGAGCCAAAGCGAGATTCTCGTAGGCGGCGCCGCGGTGGTCACCACCGGCCCTTCCTCACTGGCCCTTCCATCGCTTGCCGCGGCATTCGAGGCCGTTCCGCGCGCTTCTGTGAAGATCGAAGCAAGAATTCCCGGCTAGAGGGCCATCGGAGCGCTGGTGGTCGCGATCGGCGCGGGCAGGTCGCTCCCGCCCGTCAGATAGCGGTCCACGGCCGCGGCGGCCGAGCGTCCCTCCGCGATGGCCCAGACGATCAGACTCTGCCCTCTCCTTGCGTCTCCGCAAGCGAAGACGCCATTCCGCGAAGTCACCCAGTCGTCGCCGGCCTGGATCGATCCACGCGGGGTCAGCTCCAGCCCAAGCTGCGCAACCGCTGATTCGGCGGCAACGCCTACGAAGCCCATGGCCAGCAATACCAAGTCTGCGCCGAGTCTGATCTCGCTACCGTCCAACTTGGCAAAGCCGCCGTCACGTGCAACGACTTCATGCACGTTGAGTGCGGCGACCCGACCTTCGCCGTCGGAGACGAAGGCCTCCGTGTTCAGCGAAAACATACGTTCGCCGCCCTCCTCGTGAGCGGAGGAGACCCTGAAAATCGCGGGATATGTCGGCCACGGCTGGCCGGCCGGGCGGTCGTCGCCCGGGCGGGGAAGAATCTCTATCTGCGTGACGCTCAGCGCCCCTTGACGGTGGGCGGTCCCGACGCAATCCGCTCCGGTGTCCCCGCCGCCAATGACGACTACGTGCTTGCCGTTGGCGTTTATGGGTGGCGCTTCGAGGTCGCCCTGTTGGACGCGGTTGGCCCAAGGCAAGTACTCCATGGCCTGATGCACCCCGGCAAGTTCCCGACCGGGCACCGGCAGGTCGCGAGGTTTTTCTGATCCGATTGCGAGGAGTACCGCATCGAAGTGGTCAGCGACCTCCGCCGCGTCGATGTCACGCCCGATCTCCACGCCGGTGACAAAGACCGTTCCCTCGGACTCCATCTGGGCGAGCCGTCGATCGAGTATGCGCTTTTCCAGCTTGAACTCAGGGATGCCATATCGCATCAGGCCGCCGATGCGGTCCGCCTTCTCATATACGGTCACGGCGTGCCCGGCCCTGGTCAGCTGCTGTGCGGCGGCAAGGCCCGCCGGCCCGGAGCCAACCACTGCGACTCGGAATCCGGTCGCGACGCTCGGGGTGACCGGATTCACGAGCCCTTTCGCGAACGCATGCTCGATGGTTTCCTGCTCGATGAGCTTGATGGAGACCGGGTCACTGGGTATGCCCAGGACGCAGGCGGACTCGCACGGCGCGGGGCAAAGGCGGCCGGTGAACTCGGGAAAGTTGTTGGTTGCGTGCAGCCGCGCAATCGCCTCCTTCCACTCATTGCGGTAGATCAGGTCGTTCCACTCAGGAATGAGGTTTCCAAGTGGACATCCCTGGTGGCAGAAGGGGATGCCGCAGTCCATGCATCTGGCCGCCTGGGCCGTCAGATCCTGGTCGGAGAAGGGGAGGTAAACCTCCCTCCAGTCATGTATCCGCAGTTCGGCGGGCCGCCGCTTGGGGCCGCCACGTTGGTACTGCATGAAGCCGCGAGGATTTCCCATTCGAATCGATTCTCCCTCTCGTCCCCGGCCGTCAGGCGCCCTGCGCCGAGGCGCGGCGGCTGGCCATGAGCACGCGCTTGTAGTCACGCGGGAAGGCTTTCACGAACCTGTCCACTTCGAAATCGAATTTCGCCAGGATCGCTTCCGCTCTGGCCGAACCGGTCTCGCGGAGATGCTCAGAGATGATCTGGAAGAGCCAGGATCGGTCCTCCTCCTCCAGCGGATCCAGGTCGATCATTTCGGGATTGGCCAACTCTGCAAAGCGGCGCTGCGGATCCCAGACAAATGCCTCGCCTCCGGACATGCCGGCTCCGAAGTTTCTGCCCGTCGTCCCGAGCACTACGACGCGGCCGCCCGTCATGTACTCACAGCCATGGTCGCCTACTCCTTCGACCACCGCCGTGGCCCCTGAGTTGCGCACGCAGAAGCGCTCGCCCACTACACCACGGATGAAGGCCTTGCCAGCAGTGGCGCCGTAGAGGATGACGTTCCCGGCGATGATGTTTTCTTCCGCCACCAACGTCGAGCGGGAATCGGGCCGCAGCACGAGGGTGCCGCCGGAAAGTCCCTTGCCCACGTAATCGTTGGCATCCCCGACCAGCGTGAGCTTTATCCCCTTGGGGACGAAGGCACCGAAGCTTTGCCCTGCGGAGCCGGTAAAGGTGAAGTCGATGGATGCCTCAGGAAGGCCCGCCCCTCCCCAGCGCTTGGTCAGCTCGTACCCGAGCATGGTTCCCACCGAGCGGTTGAGGTTGCGGATCTCGAACTCGCCCCGCACTCGGCCACCATTGGCAAGGGCATTCCACGCCGCATCGATAAGGCGGTTGTCCAGGACGCGCTCCAGGCCGTGCTCTTGCTTCACGGAGCTTTTGCGCGGAGGATCGTCCGTCAGGTGCGCGGTCGACAGAATCGGCGAAAGGTCGAGGCCGGCTGCCTTCCAATGTGCGATGGCCTCGGTGGCATCCAACATCTCAACCTGGCCTATGGCTTCGTCGAGGCTGCGGAAGCCCAGCTCCGCCAGGTAGGCGCGCACCTGCTCGGCGATGTATTCGAAGAAGGTGACCACGAACTCCGGCTTTCCGCTGAAATTCTTGCGAAGTTCGGGGTTCTGGGTGGCGATCCCCACCGGGCATGTGTCCAAGTGGCAGACCCTCATCATGACGCATCCCGAAACGACGAGCGGCGCCGTGGCGAATCCGAACTCCTCCGCGCCGAGCAGCGCGGCGATGATAACGTCACGTCCGGTCTTCATCTGGCCATCCGCCTGGACGACGATCCGGTCGCGCAGCCCGTTG
>JAKAOC010000136.1 GCA_021823385.1 Actinomycetes bacterium | reverse complement strand
GCGGAGAGCGACTTGGAGCCTCTCATGCGCGCCTCTCAAACATGCCTGTCCGGAACCCACGCCCCCGGTCCAAGCTCCCGCGGGCGCGCCGGCATTTACACCGGCCGTCCGGTCAGTTGACCCGGCTCACAGCCTTCAAGCCTCTTGGAAACAGAGAATTAAATCAAAATGATAATGTTCTTAGAAAGTGCCGCCCTCAGAGCTCGACCACCATCTTGCCGAGATTTGAGCCCGAGAAGAGACCGAGAAACGCCTCAGGGGCATTCTCGAGCCCATGCACGACCGTCTCGTCATATTTGACCTGGCCGGACCTTATCCAGCCGCTCATCTTCTCGGTGAACTCCCCGATCGCCGAGCCGTGGTCGCTGACTATGAAACCGCGCAAGGTGAGACGCCGTTGAACTACGCGGAAGAGGTTCCAGGGGCCCGGCTCGCGGGCCTTGGCGTTGTAGCCGGAGATAGAGCCGCACATCACGAAGCGTGCGTAGTCTCGGGAGGCCTCCAGGGCAGCAACAAGGTGGCTACCACCGACGTTGTCGAAGTAAACGTCGATACCCTCCGGGGCGGCTTCGGCCAGCAGATATACGATGTCGCCAGCGCGATAATCGATCCCGACGTCGAAGCCGAGCTCGCCCAGCCGGGCGGTCTTGGCAGCGCCACCGGCACTGCCGATGACCCTGAGGCCCATGATCTTGGCAATCTGCCCGACCGTCGAACCCACCGCGCCGGCCGCGCCGGAGACGAATAGCGATTCACCTTCCTTCGGCTCGCCAAAGCGGGTGAGGCCGATATAGGCGGTGAAGCCCGGCATGCCGAGCACGCCCAGGTTGGCACTGGGCGAGATACCTCCGGCGGATTCCAGTCGACGGAGAGAGTGGGCCGGCTTCACTTCGTAGTCGGACCAGCTAGCCATTGAAAGCACCAAGTCGCCCACCTCGAGTCCGGGCGACCTGGACTCGACCACCTCGCCTACCGCCGAGCCGATCAACGCCTCACCTACCTCGAACGGGGGGACATAGCTCTTGGCGGCATTCATCCTCCCCCTCATGTAAGGGTCCACCGATAGGTAGCGCCAACGAACCAGCGCCTCCCCTTCACCCGGAGCGGCAAGCTCGACTACCCGCGAGCCGAACGTCTCGGCGGTCGGCATGCCGACCGGTCTCGAAGCGAGCGTTATCTGCCTTGCCTGCATTGGCTGGTGACCTCCGATCGAGGGGGGACCTCTGAATAGAAACGGGGCGCCGAAAGCCGCCTCCTCCATTCATCCTTGCACACCAGGACGTATCGGGTGGGCCCGAAACCCCGCCCCTTTGCCTCCAACCTGCGACCCCGGATAGGATCGGCTGTTCGTAAATCACCAATGGGGAGCAGGCCATGGACAAGCGCGAGATTCCACCGGGGATGAGGGCCCAGCTGGAGACCCATTCCTATCAGGGCATGGCCACCTTCGCACAGCGGCCGCTCCTCACCGAACCGGAACAGCTCGACGATTGGCGCCCCGACGTCGCCGTGGTGGGAGCGCCATGGGACGGTTCGACCACCAATCGGCCAGGCGCCCGCTTCGCGCCGCGCGCGCTACGAGCCCTTGCTTACGGGCCGGGCACGTACCACATGGACTACGGGATAGAGATCTTCGAAGAACTGGAAGTCGTGGACTTCGGAGACGCGATCTGTGCCCACGGCATGTGGGAGCCCTCCGCCAAGGCAATCCGCGATCGGGTCGGAGAAGTCGCCAGGCGTGGGATCATTCCCCTCGTAATCGGAGGCGACCATGCCATCACCTGGCCGTCCGCGAGCGCCGTCGCGGACGCGGTGGGATGGGGCGAGATCGGGATCATTCATTTCGACGCCCACGCCGATACCGCCGAGGAGATCGACGGGAACTACGCGAGCCATGGGACCCCGATGCGCCGGCTGATCGAATCCGGGGCGGTCAAAGGACGCCACTTCGTCCAGGTCGGATTGCGCGGCTACTGGCCTCCAGCCGAGACGTTCGAGTGGATGGCCGAGCAGGAGATGCGCTGGCACACCATGAACGAAGTCCACGAGCGCGGACTGGGCGCGGTCATCGACGACGCCATCGAGGAGGCGACCGCCTCGCCAAAGGGCATCTACCTTTCGGTCGACATCGACGTCCTCGACCCGGGCTTCGCTCCGGGGACGGGCACACCGGAGCCGGGCGGAATCGCCCCGGTCGACCTGCTAAGGGCGATCCGGCGCATCACCAGGCACGTCAAGATCGTCGGCATCGACATAGTCGAGGTGGCTCCCGCCTACGACTGGGCGGACCTTACCGTGAACAACGCCCACCGCGTCGCCTTGGAGGCAATCGCGGGCTTGGGGATGCGCAAGCGGGACGGCGCGGGCGCCTAGCCCCTCAGCCGACCAGCTTCTCGACCAGCGAGGCCAGGTCGTCCGAGACGTGGGCCACGCGGTCCTCCTCGCCGGGGGTGTCTTTGGTAACGCCCGACATCACCAAGGCGAAATCGCACCCCAGTTGGCGTGCGAACGCGCCATCGGTCTCCAGCCTGTCGCCCACCATGAGGGTGGGCTCACCAACCAGTGCGCGAACAGCCGCCGCCATTGGAGCCTCCGGCTTGCCCGCCCAGGTGGGAGCGACGCCTCCGGCGGCAACAACCGCGGCGATGATCGATCCCGCCCCCGGTACCGGCCCCTGAGGCGTCGGGTAGATGGGGTCCGAATTGGTCGCCACCAGGCGTGCGCCCTTGGTGCGGAGTGCACGGCACGCACGCGCGAGTTTCTGATAGCTGATGTCCCGGTCCCAGCCGGCCACCACCACGTCTACATCGGAGCTGTCGACCACCTCGACGCCTCGCTCGGCGAGCGCCTCGATAACGCCGGCGCCGCCGACGACATAGGCCCGCTCACCGGGTTCCAAAAGGCTTGCGGCCGCACTTGCCGAGCTGATCAGCTTGACTCTGCCCGAATCGACGCCGATCCTTTCCAGCTTGGCCGAGTATTCGGCTTTGGTCAACAGGCCGTTATTGGTGGCGAACGTCACCTCCACGCCCGCCTCCAGCAGGTGGTCGACGGCCTCCACGGAACCCGCTATCGGGTCGTCCATCAGCCACAAAACCCCGTCCAAGTCGATTACCCAGCTCTCGCGCGCGCTCAAAAATCCTCCAGCCTGCACATAGATGCAAGATTCCATTCTATTGAGTGTGCGGTTAAGCACTGAAGTCGCGCCATAGATTGGGTGAGCCATGCACACTTTCAGGGATTTCCGGGCCTTGCGCGTCGATACCGAAGTCGTCGGCACCACCGAGCAGCTCGAAGCCGGAGGCTTCGGGCCGGGGGATCTGGTCGAAGATGAGGAGAGCGGCTACTACCTCTACGAGATGGCAAGGTGGTCCAACGACGGCCGGCACCTCCGCGTGGCTGGCGCCATCGGCATTCTCTCACTGGCGGCAGATCCGGCCACCCCGGGAAATGCGCCCGAGTGGGTGGGCCCAGGGGGCCGGGGGTCGGCAGCCCATGTGGGCACCGCCGAGATCAGCGAGGAGCGCGCGCTCCTATGGGCGATTGCCGGCACCGACGTCATAGACCAGGTTCGTCCTTACCGCATCGGCCCTATTGCCCGCATCGCCGACTTGGACGGTGTAGCCCATCGGATATACGCCTTGGTGCAGCCCGCCGCCGTGGACCTGCTGAGGAAAGCCGCCGAGCAGGCCGAACTCGCCATTCTGGGAACCGCGAACGAGAGCACGGTCCCTAGCGGCAGGCGCGAGATGCTCTGCTTCTTCTGCCAGGCCAAGGATCTCGCCGAAATGGCCGCGCCTGTGCAAATGCTGTTCCTGGGCCCCGGCGTTGCGGGCGCCCTTGCGGACCTGCCCAAGGCCTGGGCCGCATCGTCCGAGCCCCCGGAGACCCCCCACCTGGTAATCTCCGGCGGAAACCAGCGCGTGTTCGTGCCGGTGGGCCCGAGCGCACTGCGGACCCTCACTGCGGTCCGAACACATCTCGCCTCGCTACCGGGCGTCGACGTTCGGCATGTCGAGTACCCCGCGAGCTTGGAGACCGAGGTTACTTCCCCTGACGTGGTGAGCGTCGCGTCCACAAGGATCCCGGCGCACGAGATAATCACCGCCGCCCTCGCCGGAGAAGCCGTCGACCCCGCCTCGGTGGGAATCTTCCCCCGGCCACTTCCCGCCCTCTTTCGGGGCGAGGCGCCCGCGGACGGTTGAGCTTCAGCCGGCCCGGAGGTTTTGGTAGAGGAGCACCAGCCCTATCACAGTCCCATAGGTGATCACCAAAGTGCGCAACAGGCCCGCCGGCATACGCCGGGCGACCTTGGCACCGACCAGCCCGCCAACGAGAAAGCCACCCGACATGGCCAACACCGCGAGGAAGGCGACGTGCGCGAAGGCGATGAAGATGATGTCGCCAGCCGTCGCAATGATCAGGGACAGCGTGATCTTGACCGCGTTGTGCTCCTGGAGGCTGCCCTCGGCGAAGATGGAGAGCAGCGCCAGCAGGATGATCCCGAGACCCGCCCCGAAGTAGGAGCCGTAGACAGAGGAGAGGCCGATCGCCACCAGCAGCCCCGCCCCGGACCCCTCCTTGCGCTTCAGACGCTCGAAGAGCGCAGCGACATGGTCGCGGAATGCGAGCAAAGCGCAGCTCCCAAGCACCAAAAACGGCACCACTGCCTTGAAGACCGAAGCGGGCGAAAGCAGCAGAACCGCCGTTCCCGCCAACGAGCCGAAGATGGCCACAATGCCCGTCCGCACGATGCGCGAACGCTGGTGGCCAAGCAGGCTCCTATATCCGACGGTGCCGCCCAGGTAACCGGGCCACGAGGCGACGGAGTTGGTGACGTTCGCGACGACCGGCGGCAGGCCGATGGCGAGCAGCGCGGGGAACGATATGAGCGAACCGCCCCCGGCCATCGAGTTGACGATGCCGGCCAGCACCGCCGCCCCCACGAGAAATAGAACCTGGACCAGGTTAATGCTCACCTGGTCCGCTCGCCTTTTGCGATGCCCGCGCCTTTAGGCGATGTCAATGGCGGCGTCGAGGTACACGTCCTGCACCGCATTGAGGAGCGCCACGCCTTCGTCACGCGGGCGCTGGAACGCTTTGCGCCCGACGATCAGTCCGGCTCCACCGGCACGCTTGTTGACGACGGCGGTCCTGACGGCATCGGCCATGTCGTTGGCGCCCTTCGACTCGCCACCGGAGTTGATCAGTCCGATGCGACCCGAGTAGCAGTTGATGACCTGCCAGCGAGCTAGGTCGATGGGGTGTTCCGTGGTCAGCTTCTCGTAAACCAGCGGATCGGTGCGCCCGAAGCCGAGCTTGATGTAACCACCGTTGTTCTCGGGAAGCTTTTGCTTGATTACGTCGGCCTCGATCGTGACGCCAAGGTGGTTGGCCTGGCCGGTGAGGTCAGCGGAGACGTGGTAATCCGCCTCGGCAGTCTTGAAGGCCGAGTTGCGCAGGTAGCACCAGAGGATCGTGAACATGCCCAGACGGTGTGCCTCGGCAAAGGCAGCCGAAACCTCCTGGATCTGGCGCGTGGCCCCGGCGGAACCGAAGTAGATCGTCGCGCCGATTCCAGCAGCACCGAGGTCCCAAGCTTGGCGGACCTGGCCAAACATGATTTGGTCCGCGTTGGCCGGATAGGTGAGCAGCTCGTTGTGGTTGAGCTTGACGATCATCGGAATCTTGTGGGCGTACTTGCGCGAGACGATCCCCAAACCGCCCAAAGTCGTCGCCACTCCCGAGGACCCGCCGTTCACGGCCAGCTCGACGATCTCCTGCGGATCGAAATAGGCCGGGTTCTTCGCGAAGCTCGCTGCTGCGGAATGCTCGATCCCTTGGTCGACAGGAAGTATCGAGAGGTAGCCGGTGTTGGCGAGGCGCCCATGTCCATAGAGGGATTGCAGCGACCGCATCACTTGCGGATTGCGGTCCGAGTAGGCGAAGACCTCGTCCACCACACCCGGCCCGGGGTGATGGAGGCTCTCCTTCGGGATGGCTTCGCATTTGTGATTCAACAGCGAGTCGGCCTGGGTGCCCAACATGGCTTCGATATCAGTTGCCATCGCATGCTCCTTAGGGGGATTCTTGCGATGGCGCGACCGCAGTCAGCGCCATCGACCATAAGACCCTAGCGCAGATCGGCGAGGCGCTCGGCGACATCGTAAAGGCTTGGATCCTCCTTGGCCACCAGCGCGAACAGCCGCCGCGCATGCTCGATCTCCCCGACCTTTTCGTACAGGTCGCCAAGCATGTACCACTGGCGCAAGTCGATAAGGCGCGGCTTGGTCCTGTCGACCTTCTCGAAGCGCGACAGGAGCTTGATGGCCCCCGCGTAGTCCTTCTGATCGGAGAGCGAGCCTGCGTAGACGATGCGCGCCTCGGCCATGACCTCGGCCGATGGGGAAACCTCACCAACCTGATCGTAGATTTCCTTGACCCGATCGTGCCTTCCCAGCGCACGGTAGCAGTCCGCCATGACGGGCCCCTGGTCGAGCGACCCGGTGGTTCCCGCAGCCGTCTCGAGGTAGCCGATCGCCGCACTCCAATTACCGAGCCGGTAATGGG
>JAKAOC010000135.1 GCA_021823385.1 Actinomycetes bacterium | reverse complement strand
CGATCTCGCCGGGATCCCTGGCCGTGAAGGCGAGAGGGCAGGCGCCTGCCAGGCCCGCCGCCCGGAGCCGGAGCGACCATGCGAGCTGGTGTTCGACGTCGAGGCGCCTGGCCACCAGGGACGCGGTGGCGAGCACGTGCTTGTCTTGCCCCCAAAGGGCGTAGGCGGTGTCCAGGAAGGAGTCCGCGGTCTGTGGATCAAGTTGCAACAACTGCGCGAATACCAGCTCGCGGCGCTGCGAAGGGAGCCTGCGGGCTACCTCCTCCAGGCTGGTTCCGGAAGCGTCGGCCCACTCCATGAGCTTGCCCATATGAAGGTCTAGGCGTCCTTCGCCGAGCGATGCCAAGGCGAGATCCAGCGCCGCGGCGGGGTCGCCAAGCGCCTCGTGGCACTGGATGATCCTCGAGCGAAGTTGGTCGGTGGTGATCTCCCATCCATCGCCGTCGCGGTAGGTCTCTCCGATGGCGAGGTAATTCGCCAGTGCCTCGGCGTGCCGGCCGCGTGCTTGATCCAGCTCTCCTCTCAGGTAGGAGAGAAAGACAGGTCCAAGCGGCGCCGCCGCCGCCCCCTGCTCGAGAAGGTCCGCGGCCTCCTCCACGCGTCCACCCGAGATGAGGCTGTCGATGGCGACGCGCCAGGCAAGCCGGGCGAAGGACTCAGGGCTTTCACGATCGCGAGCCACCTCCAGCGCTATGGCGGCGGCCTGGTCCCACTCCCCAAGCACCATCCGGCTTCGCGCCTCGTGCACCTTCTTTTCCTGGGGGAAGCGGAAGCTGTGCGATTTGGAGGCTATCTCGACGTTGCGGGCCCCCTTGTTGCGCTCCGACATGATGGAGTCGAGGTAGCCGAAATGGCGTATCCGCAGGCCGGTGGAGGCCCTGGCATAGACGCTGCGGTCTCCGAGGCGGCTCCAGACCGTCTCGTGGAGGGCGCCCGTGAAAAGCCCCTCGCTTCGCCGGAAGACACGCATGGCCCAGTGCGTGCTGGGTGTCTCGAGACCCGAGCCGACCTCGTTCAAGATGCGCACGCTGAGCCCCTCGTAATCCTCTTCGGCCTGGCGAAGTTCGGCCCTGAAAGTGGAAGCGTCGGCTTCAACCACCTCGTCGGCGTCTATCCAGAGAATCCACTTGCCGCGGCAGGCGGCCAGCGCCTGGTTCCTGGCCCAGCCGAAGTCGTTGCGCCACTCGCCCTCCAGCACCGTCGCACCCTTTTCGCGAGCGATGCGGATCGAGCCGTCCGTGCTTCCGGTGTCGAATATCACCACTTCGTCGGCCAGCGGCAGCACCGAGTCGAGCGCCTGGGCGATGAAGCGCTCTTCATTCTTCATGATCATGCACACGCTCACATACAGCTCGAGTGCCTGCGCCCGCGGGGTCGTCGCAGTGGCCTCGTGGCGGGTGTCGATTACGTGGTTCGCATAGATGATCGAGCCGTGGGCAACAACGGGAACGCAGGCGCGCATCGCCGCCTCGTGAATTCCCGACCATGTCCGGAACTCGGGCGCGTCCGGCAACGCTTGCAGCGTGGACGTCGCGACGGCGAATAGGGCCGAGGAGACGTAGCGCTCCGCCGTCCAGATTCCCCGATGCGACTCCGTCCATTTCCGGGAGAAATCTCGCAGGTCCTGACGCCTTTGAAGCGCCACGCTTTCCGAGAGGACAATACGTTGTACCCCGACTATCGAGGGAGAGCGAGGCCCCGCGATGCAGGGGCGGCCAAGAGCGGACTCGGCCTCCCCAAGGCGTGCCGCCAGCTCCAGGTTCCACTTGCCCAGCAGGTAGGCGCTATCGTCGGCGAAGATCGTTCTCGGGCGGCCGGCTGCCTCCCGAGCGAGGCGGCTGTGCAACTCCGCCATGGGCACCAGCTCGGCACGCCAGCGCTTGGCCAGAGCCTCCAACCACGCGGGCGGCTGGCCCTCCGCGGTGGCAAGGAGCGCATCGCCCATGCTCATGATCGAGCGGAGGCTTTCCAGCGCCATTGCCGAGCGAGACCTCTCGGTGGCACGGAGCACGAAGACGGTTGCGTTATTCGAGTTCATCGGGCTGACCCCCTCTTGGCCGAGAGGGGCCGGCATGGGTCCCCGCAGCGTGGTTTGGATGGGAACGTTCGGCCGCCGCTCGGCATGGCCTCTCGGATCATGCGAGGGCATTCGCCCGCTCCAACAGCTCGTCAGGTACGTCGGTCACGCTGGTGCGGTGACTTGCCTCGTAGTAGCGGGCCGGGCCGGCAAGGCGAAAGACGAAGGCCAGCAGCTTGGCGACGGCCAGGAAGATCTCCGGCGGTATTGACGCTCCGACCGGGCACGCGGCATGAATCGTGCGGGCGAGAAGCGGGTCTCGCACCACCGGTACAAGGTTCTCGGACGCCAGCTCACGCAGGCGCACCGCGAGGTGGCCCGACCCTTTGGCCACAACCACCGGTGCAGCGCTCACGCCGGGGTCGTAGCGCAGCGCCACGGCGTAATGGGTGGGGTTCACCACCAGAACGTCGGCGGACTTCATCGCCGCCGCCATGCGCATCCGGCTCATCTGTCTCTGCAGCCGCCGCACTCTCCCCTTGACCAGCGGGTCGCCCTCGCTCTCGCGCATCTCGTCCTTGACCTCCTGCTTGGTCATTCGCAGCTGACGATGCAGCGACTGGCGTTGCCGGAAGAAATCGGCCGCGCCGAGTGCCAGTCCGGCCAGCGCCAGGGCCCTGACCATCTCCATCGCTCCCGCGGCAGCCAAGGACACCGACGCCGAGAGGCTGGCGGTTCCGTTGGCAAGCTCTACGAACTGGCTGTGAATCACCGCCCAAGCCACTCCGCCGGCGATGGCCAGCTTCAAGATTGACTTGGCCAGTTCGAGAGAGGAATTGCCGCTGAAGATCCGCTTGACGTTCTTGGCCGGCGAGAGATGTTCGAATTTCGGAGCAAGGTTCCTTGGAACCAGCACGACACCGCTTTGGGAGACGGTTGCAAACGCGCCCAGCAAGAAGCCGATCCCAGCGGTTGCAACTATCACCTTGGCCGCCGCGGCCAACCCGACGTCCAGAGCGGCCACGGCCGTGGCCGCCGTGAGATCCTGCGATACAAGCTGTTCGGGCAGGTAGACGAGTTGGAAGAGCGAGGGGAGG
Source organism: Actinomycetes bacterium (assembly GCA_021823385.1). The sequence goes on along the minus strand of JAKAOC010000135.1, from coordinate 3,485 downwards.
ATCATTTTCAGGGCCAACGGCGCGATGAAAGACGATGCCAGCACCAGCAACCAGAGCGCGATTTCGGGGGAGCGTGCGACCATCCCCTTGCGCCTGGCATCACGTAGCCGCTTGGGCGTCGGCTTTTCGGTGCGCTCCGGCTTGGGCATCTCAGGCCCCCGCCATCAGGTCGTGCTCGGCGGCAAGGATGTAGTGGACCGCCCCGGCGAGAATGTTCGGCAGCATCAGCACGGAGACGCTCATCAGGGCGAGGGATAGGACGATTTGCACCGGAAAGGCGAATGAGAAGGGGTTGAGGGTGGGCGCGACTTTGGTCAGGACGCCGACCAGCACCTGGGTGAGGAAGAGTATCGCCAGGATCGGCGCGGCGATCTGAAGAGCGGCCCCCATGAGGGTCGAGATGCTCTTCAGCACCACCACCATTCCGAGTTCCGGATGTGACATAACGGCGGTGGTGTCGAATTGGAGAAGGCCGTGCAAGGTTAAGAGGTCAGCCCCACTTGTGAAGAAGAGGGTTGCCCAGATCATGCCGAAGAGCTGCCCGGTGGGCGGCACCTGATTGTAGGAGAGCGGATCGATCGAAGGCGGGGCTGAGAAGCCGCCAAAGAGGCCGACCTCGGAGCCGGCACTGATTCCGATGTTGAAGAACACGTTCACGACGAAGCCGACTACGGCTCCCGTCATGAGCTGCATGAATATTTCGCCCACTAGCGCCGAGGAGCTCAATGGCCCCAGCGATCCAACCGCTTTCGCGCCCGCCAGCGCCAAGGCGAGAGCCAAGGCGACCTTGACACTGCGGGGGATCACCGGAAGTGCGAAGGGGGCGGCCACGAAGACGAAGGCGGTCGTCTTGGCCAGCACGACAAGGGCCGTGAGAAGCAAGCCGTAATTGATGGGGAAGCTCACGCTAGCCGCCCAGCAGATGAGGTATCTGTGCGAAGAGTCCGGTGGTGAAGGTCTCGAGCTGGGTGAGCATCCAGTGGCCCGCCAGGAAGAGCACCGCCATGATCGCCACGATCTTGGGGAGGAAGGAGAGGGTGGTCTCCTGAACCTGCGTGAGCGTCTGCAGAACGGACACAAGCAGGCCTACCACCAGGGCGGCCGCCAGGACCGGCCCGCCGAGGTCGAGCGCGAGCGTGAGTGAGCTCGTCGCGATTTGCATGAGCTGGGCCTCGGTCACCGGTAACTCACCAGCAAGGAGTGTGCCACCAGAGTCCAGCCGTCCACCAAGACGAAGAGCAGGAGCTTGAAGGGCAGCGAGATGATGGTCGGAGGGAGCATCATCATGCCCATCGACATCAGGACCGAAGCCACCACAAGGTCGATGATAAGGAACGGCACGAAGATGACGAAGCCGATGATGAAGGCGGAGTGAAGCTCCGAAAGGATGTAGGCGGGCACCAGCGCGGTCATCGAAACATCCTGTGGACTGGCGGGGTGCTCTTTAGTGACCTGGGTGAACATTTCCAGTTCGGGCGTGCGGGTCTGCTTCAGCATCCAGGTCTTTAGCGGAGTCTCCGCGGCGTCGTAGGCCTGCACGGCGTCGATCTTCCCGCCCATGTAGGGCTGGACGGCGACGTGGTTGATGGTTGAGATGGTTGGCGCCATTACGAAAAGGGAGATGAACAGTGCGAGTCCGGCCAGGACCTGGTTGGGCGGAACCGCTGAGAGCCCGAGCGCGTTACGCGTCAGTGACAGGACCACAACGGACCGCACGAACCCGGTGAGCATGATGATGAGCGAGGGCGCTACCGCGAGGAGCGAGAGCACCAGAATTATCACCACCGATTCGCTTGGCTTGGTGACACCTTGCAAATTCACGGTAACGCTGGGAAGCGTCGTGGGCGTGGTGATTGCGGATAGGAGGGTGGCGGCCCCCGTCATTTGACTTCTTGCTCCTTGACTGGATGTTTATCTTCGTGTGCCGAGAAGGCGCTTGAGTTCCGTCCTTAGAGCAAAGGGTGTGGTGGTTGCCGCGGAGGGATTCCGTTCCCCCCACTTGCTGAGCATCGCCTCGAGAGGGTCGTCGGTGGCGCTGAGGTCGATGAATTCCTCCTCGGCCCCCGAGCCTCTTGTCCCGGGGTCCTCGATCGGAGTGCCCGGGTGCTCGGCTTGGGCGATCAGGGAGATGTTCTGCTGCGTTATCCCGACCAGGATCGCACGCCCCCTCCAGTTGACGGAGGCGACGCTCTGTCCCTTGCCGACGCCCACCCGGGACTCGATCCGTATCGAAGCCGAAGTCGTGCCGGCGGGCGCCGCCTTGCCGTTGAAGCGCCGGGCCAGGCGAGCCAGGAAGTACATGAGCGCGATCACGGCGGCCAGCGAAATCGCCGAGCGCAGCACCACGCCGAGTCCGGCCGTCATTGTGGGGCGCCGGCCGGCGGCTGCGTCACCTCGGTGATACGCACACCGAACTCGTCGTCGACCAGCACTACTTCTCCGCGGGCAAGCAGGGTCCCGTTGACGAGCACGTCCACCGGTGCGTTGGCGGAACGATCGAGTTCGATCACGTCCCCGGGCACCAGTGAGAGGATCGAGCCGATAGGCATGCGAGCCCTGCCCAGTTCAACGGAGACCTGCATCTCCACGTCTTTGAGAAGCGCGAGTGGGAGCATCGTGTGAGCATCCTCGTGAGCCCCCCTTCCCGCCATCGCAGCGGATTCGTCCACGGCCTCGCCCATCCTCTACTCCTTCACGATCATTGCGGCGACGCGCTTGCCGATCCTCGTCGGCCGCGCCTTGTGGAGGACTACGCCTCCAACTCTCAGCTCGATCGGCTCGCTCTTGCGATGGCCCAGCGAGAGCACGGCTCCCGGCTCGATTGCCATGACCTCGCCATATGAGAGGCTGGTGCTTTTGAACCGGGCCTCGATCGAAACGGGGACGTCCAGCAAGCGGGCGCGCACCGATTCGCGGAAGTCGCGCGAGTCTGCCACCCCCGCCCCTTCGCTTCGCACGCTGAAGCTTTCGAGGAGCGGAATCAGCATGGTGAAGGGGAACGCAAAGCTGAGCTGGAAGCTTTTTGCAATGTCGCCGATCGCAACATCGAAAGTCGCGTGGAGGTACATTTCAATGCCGGGCAGCCGCTGCACGATTTGGCGCGATTGCTCTACGGCCTGCCAGTCGGCATGCAGCTCCGTCGCGTGTGAAAACGCCACGGCCAGCCTGGCCAGCAGCTCGTTTGTGAGATCCTTCAGCAGCACAGCCTCGATCTCGGTGAGACTCGAACGGTTGGGAATTCGATGCCCGTTACCACCCAGCTTCAGCTCGACCATCAGAAGGGCCATGGGGACCGGCATGATCATGACCCCACGGGAGGGGAGGGGCGGCAGCGAGAAGACCACTGGGCTGTAGTTCTCGGGATGTACCAGCGACTCCCATGGATTCTGAACGGTCTCGCGCAGGTCGACCTTGCAGTTCTGCCTGAGGCTTCCGGTCAACGTGCTTGCGGCAGGCTTGCAGTAGCTCTCGAGCAACAGCTCGAT
>JAKAOC010000134.1 GCA_021823385.1 Actinomycetes bacterium | reverse complement strand
TCCTCGCCGCGGTCGGCCTCGACCGTGTGGTGGCAGGTCTTCCCGGGGGGCTCGAATACCGTCTCTCCGAATTCGGGGACGCACTCTCGGCGGGTGAACGCCAGCGCGTCGCCCTGGCAAGGGCCCTTATCCATCCCAAGCCGCTCATGATACTTGACGAACCCACCTCGCACCTCGACTTCACCGCCGAGGCCGAGGTCTGGCCGAACATCCTGGCCCGGTCGTCCGATTCGGTGCTGGTCTTCGCGGCCCACCGATCCAGGCTCGCGGCGAGCGCCACCATCACCCTGGAACTCCGAAGCGGTGGATCGGAGGACGATGAGCAAGCGGGCTGAAGCCGGAATCGGAGGAGCCGCCGCGCTCCAAGTCGCCGGTCGGGCCATGACCGGGAAAAGGGGCCTGCTGGCCGGGTACCTTGGCAGCGGGGTTCTGCTCTACGCTTCATCCATAGGCCTGGTGACGACCGCCATCTACCTCATCACCCGCGCCTCGCAGCGCCCCGCCATCCTCACCCTGGGCGTGCTGATGGCCGGCACCCGCTACTTTGCGATCTCACGCGCCGGCGCCCGCTACCTCGAACGCGTGCTCTCGCACTCGCTGGTGCTATCCAGCCTCTCGCACATCCGCGTGATGGCATTCCGCGCTTTGGTTCCGCGCTTCCCGCAGGAGGCCACCGAGCTCAGCTCGGGCGAACTTCTGGGCACCCTGACGCGCTCGATCGACGATCTGCAGGACCTGTTCATCCGCCTTATCGCTCCAATAGCGCTCGCCTTGGCCACGGCATTGCTCGCGCTCGCTCTCGGCTCGTTCATCGACCTCCGGGCCGGAGTGCTCATCTTCGCCCTTATCTCCCTCTTTGCCATCGGGGGCGCCGCCGTCCTGGGCGGAGCCGGAAGCAGGGATGCCGCCAACGACGAGGAAGCCAGGGCGGCCCTCGAACGCCGCGGCGGCGACCTACTGCGTGCCCGCGACGAGCTCTTCCTACTGGGCACCCTGGAAAGGCGCCTCCAGGAGGTGGAGGAGGCCTCAATCCGGCTCGAGGCGCGAAGCGCCGCCAGACTCCGGCGCCAGGCGAGGCTCTCCTTTCTGGCCAACCTGGCGGCCCAGGCCGCTTTTGCCGCCTCGACATGGTTCGCCCTGAACGCCATCGAGGCGCACAGGATGCGGGCCGTCCTGGTCGGCTTGATGCCCCTCGCCGCCCAGGCGGCCTTCGAAGCGGTCGCGGTGCTGGCGGCGGGCATTGCCATCGGCCCCGCCCAGCTGCTCTCGGTGGCCAAGCTTCCAGTGGAGACAGAAGCTGCACCGTCCGCGCTGCCCGGCGGCTCACCAGTTCTCGGCTTCAGCTTCCATCACGTAGTTCTCGAGCGCTCCACGGCCAGGGCACTCGGCCCGTTCAGCTTCACGATCGAGCCTGGCAGCAGCACAGCCCTGGTGGGAGCCTCCGGCACGGGCAAGACGACCCTCGCCTATGCCGCCCTGGGCTACCTCCGGCCCGTCTCGGGAAGCATCACGCTGCTAGGCGCGCCGAACAGCGGCCCCCCGCCCAGGATCGGCTTCGTCCCCGAGAGCCCCGCGGTGCTGGAAACCACGCTTCGCTCCAACCTCGCTCTCGCCGATCCCTCCGCCGACGAAGGCCGGATGCGCGCCGCTCTTGCGGCCGCAGCGCTCGAAAACCTCCTGGAAGGGTCGGGACTCGACACCATGCTCGGACCCGCCGGCCGGCGGCTCTCCGGCGGTGAGAGGGAGCGTCTTGCCGTTGCACGACTGCTGCTGGCGGGATACGGTACCGTGATCCTCGACGAACCGACCGCGTCGGTCGACCGCGCCACAGCCGAAGAGGTGCTCTCGACCCTGTTGCGCGCGTACCGGGGCAAGACGCTGGTGGTCATCACCCACCAGGAGTTTCTGCTCTCGGGCTTCGACCAGGTGATCCGCCTGGCTAGCCCACCACGGTGATCGCCGTCGCGCCGCGATCCCGCTCGCGCAGTAATAGTCTGCGCCCTACGAGCATGCCCGCCGCCGCCACCACAGCGGTCACGGAGGCGAGCGCCCATGCCCATTGGAAGGAGAGGTGGTCGACGGCGTAGCCAAAGGCCAACGGCCCGATCACCGAGCCGATGTAGGCTCCCGCCTGCGTCGTTCCGGTTGCCCTACCCTCGGCGCCCGGGTGGTTCACTACGATCGCGAAGTTGAAGACGCCGTTCCAGCCCCAGCCGGCCGCATATGCAATTGCGGTGGCGGGAATCACGAGCCAGTAGTTCTGCAGCGCGAATGCGGCGTATCCCACCGCCCCCAATCCGACCATCCCGGCAATCACGGGCAGGTGGCGACCGCCGCGCCTGTCCGCCAAGGCTCCCCCGACCAGACGGGAGATCAGACCGCATGCCGAGCCGAACGCCGCCAGCAGGCCGGCATCGGAGGGCGAGAAGCCGGTGTGTACCGCGTTCTCGACCAGGAATGCGCCCAAAGCGTTGGCGGCGCCGGCTCCGAGCGCCATTGCGGCCGCCAGGGTGATGATCGGCGGCAGGGCGATACGCGGCCTCGCCTTGGAATCCCCTCCGGAGCGCGTAATGCCGGTGGAACGGCCCGGAGGCACCGCCGCCAGAACGATCAGCGCCACCACTCCGGCGATGGCATAGGCATACTGCCAGCCGATGGTGAGGGCGATCGCGGGGACGGCGAGGCCGGCAAAGAGGGTGGAGACCGGGATTGCCGCCTGCTTGACGCCCAACGCGAACCCCCGGCGTCCGGGAGGAACCGCGTCGATTACGAAGAGGTTGACGGCGGGCTGCATGGCCCCATTTGTGAAGCCGGCCAGCACCAGCAGTACCAGCAACACCGCATAACTGTGCCCAAAGACGGCGATTCCGAAGAGCAGGAACGCCACTGCGAGCGCGCACGCGCGCATGATCCGCTCGCCACCCAGCTTCTCGGCCATGGCGCCCGCCAAGACAGAAACGAGCGAAGCCGACGCGAAGAACGCCGCCACCAGTAAACCGAGGGCTCCCACGCTGAAGTGGAGACTCTCACGGACTTGCACCGCAAGTGCACCGGTCAGAAAGACGGGCAGCGTGGTCGCGGTGGTGGCGGTAATCGACACCGCCACCTTGTATGCACTTCGTTGGTAGAAGGGGCGCCTTTCCGCGAGAACTCCTCTCTGCGGCTCCTGGTTACCTGGTCCAGGCTACCCCTGCTCGGCGCCTAATGACAAACCAACTATTCATCTACAATGCTGATGGCAAGCTCCGGGCAAAGCTGGGCGGCCCGACGCAAAAGATCCGCGTGGCTCACGGACACCTTCTGCTTGGCAACGATCGGATAGTGCCACTTATCAAGCCGGATGTATTCATCCAGAAGCTGCGCGCAAGTGCCATGGCCGTGGCAGCGAGTGGGATCGATCACCAGCCGCATCAGCCCGCGCCTCCAGTGCCGACCGATGCGCCGGGAGGCAGAAGCACCGAAGTGTGGCTGCCCTGGGCGCTGCAACGGCCGGAGCGGTGCAGCTTGACCTCTTCGGCAAAGGCACCCACTGTGGATCGGACCAGCTGGATCACGCCGTCGGGGTGCTGGCAGCCGCCGCGATGCTCGACCAGTGGGATCACAGATCGAAGATCGTGCATGCCACGCTCGACGTCCGAGGACAAGGCGATACGGGCCATCGCAGTGGAGATCTCCGGGAGACCGTGCACACACGGCCCGCACTGCCCCGCACTTTGGCCGGCAAGATACTCGGTGATGGCCGCCGCCTCCACAACCGGGCAGGTCTCACGGCCGACAACGCCGAGGATGCCGGCCCCGAAGGAGAGCTTGTGCTCGGCCAGGGCCTGATCATCCAAGGGGAACTTAGCGGTGTTGGGCGCGCCCAGATCGATCCAGCGGCCGAAGTACCCGCCGAAGAGGACCGCCCTCGGATCTGAGGCATCGGCCTCACGCAGCAGCTCGGCCAGGCTCGCGCCCGGAGAGAGTTCGTAGACACCGGGACGTCCGACCGCTCCCACCAGGGTCAACAGGCGCGTACCTCTGTCTCCGCCTTGCCCACCCTGGCGATACCACTCGGCGCCAAAGCGGAGAATCATCGCGACATGAGCGAAGGTCTCGACGTTCGACAGCAAGGTGGGAGCACCGCGGAGACCCGACGAGGAGATCCGGTCCAAAGAGAACTGAGGCAGCGCAGGGCCCTTGCCAATGCGGCGCACCACGGCTGTCTCCTGCCCGGCAACGTAACCCGCCGGTGCCTCGACAATGGTGACCCGCAGTTCGCTTATGCCACGCTCACGGCGCTCACGTATCGCTGCGTTCACCGCGGTATGGGCTTCACGGTCCTTGACGTACAGGTAGGCGCTCTTGGCGCCCAGCATGCCGGCAACCAGCGAGATTCCGTCCAGGACCAAATGAGGATTGTTCTTCAGCAGAAGCGCGTCCTTCTTGCTGAGCGGCTCGGACTCCGAGCCGTTGGCGATCACCACCGGGCTCTTGCGGCTCTCGGCGGTGGCCACAGCCTGGAGCTTCTTCCAGAAGGGGAAGCCGGCGCCCCCGCGGCCGGTCAAATTGGCCGCCCGCAAGGTGTCGAGCACCATGCGCATGGTCAAGCCTCCCGGCAACCTGCCGTAGGCCGCGACGTGCTCGGCAAGCGGCATGACCAGCCGAGGACGTGCGGAAAGGTCCGAGACGAAGGCCACCCTGCCCGAAGGAACGGGCCTCTGGGCGGACTCCCAACCCAGTGACAACCGCCTGGGACCAGTTGGCGCCATGATGCTTGCAGAAACGCTCTCGATCACGTTTTCTCCTCCTCGATCTTCATGCGGTCTCTAGTGATGACAGGTTGACGGCTCATCCGGACTCGGACTGGGATCCCAACGCGGCCGGCGCCTGCAGGACGCCCGAGAAAGAACCGCCATTGATGTTGACGGAAAGGGCTCCCGTAACGCTCCCCTGCGGGCCGTGCAAGGAGAGCACCAGCGTGGAACCTCCGGCCTGTGCCACAGATCCCGTGTAGGTGTTCGGTGCCGAAGCAGTCCCAATTGCAACGGATGACCCCTGGAGGACGAGCGAGCCCTGCTGAACCAGCCCGACGAGACGGACGGTAATCACGTCCGCGGTCCCCGTCACGGTTCCGGTCATGGTCACGGTGGACGTCCCGGAACTCGCATTGGCAATGGAAACGGTCCCCTGCACCCCACCGTCGACGGGCCAGACGAATGAATTGGCGCCGGCGCTCGACGTGGCGGCCGTGGTGGTGGTGACCTTCGGGAGAAGGGAGAAGCTGGAGGATGCCGAGGCCCATCCGCTGCGCAGCGGCCCCTTGAACGACCATCCGAGTGCCAGCAGCGGCACGGCCACGATGACGGCGGAGCCGCCAATCCTGGCCAACTTCCGCAGCTGGACATCTGTGGCGGTCCTGAAGATCGCCGCCAGCGCAACTACGCCCACCAGCGCCATGTAGATGCCCTCGACCAGTCCGACGCGCGCGTCGGAACCGGTCCCCATGGCATGGAAAATCGCGAAGGTGACTACGAGCCAGCTTGCGTAGTGGATCTTCTTCCACGGGCCCTGAGAGAACCGATGCCTTGCCACTGACGTGGCTATGACCACCAGCAGCAGGTCGAAGGAGATAGCCCCGAAACCGACCCAGATCGGCCTGTAGCTGGAGACGAACGGGATGATCGACGCGGCCAGGCCTATATGCACGAAGCTGTCCAGAAGAGCCGTCACGATGTGGATCCCCAAGAAGACGGCCGCGGAAATGGAGAGACGGCGGTGCAGGTCGGGAACCAGGAACTTGGCAAACCCCTTGGGAGCGGCCTTGGTCGCGGTGACCATTCCGAGGATAACCACCAGCGCGAGCAGGAGGATGGCAATGATTCCCGTGGCCCTGGTCAGATACCAGAGAACCTTCGGATTCCCGCCAATGGCGGCCACGACGGTCGCAAAGGCGATCATATGGCCGCCTCCAGGCGCCTATCTGCCCTGCGGCGCGATCCCCGCGAGGGCCAGCCGCTGAGGGTGACCGCGGTGCCATCGGCCCCTCTCAGCAAGGCAGGGTAACCGAAGCGCGCCATTACGGCAACGCCCCTGGCGCCTGCGAGCAAGGTGGACAAGGTCGCGACGTTCGCCTCGAGCGCCGTCCCGGCCGCTGCCGTGGCGGTGACGATGGGAACGCCGACGCTACCCGTCTGGTCGACCCCGACCAGGTGCTCACGGATTTGCCCCTCCGAGTCAAGCCATCTTCGAGTGAGCCGGGAAGAGGTCGCAATCGCGCCGGAGGAAAGGTGAACCGTCTGCCCCGCCGCGTCGGGATTCAAGGATGCGTCGTCCGTGATGCGAATGGGCCAGCCGCCACTGGGCGCCTCACCAACGATGGCGATGTCTCCACCCAGGTTGACGAGCACTCCACCGCCGCCGGCATGTACCATCCGCTTAGCGACCCGGTCGGCGAGCCAACTCTTGCCAAGGCCACCGAGGTCCAGGAGGAGACCCACCGGTCGGGTGACCGTCAAGTCGCGCGGGTTCAACTTGACAGCGGAGAAATCGAGTTCCGGAGCGGTTAGAGCTGCAGCGTGCACACCAGAGTTGCTTTCCCGCACGAGTTCGGCGAGTTCG
>JAKAOC010000133.1:931-6637 GCA_021823385.1 Actinomycetes bacterium | reverse complement strand
CTCATCTCATCCCCTCCGATGTCCGATGGCCCCCCATCGCGACGCCCGTAGCTTATCGATCGATCGATCAGTAATCAAGGCTTTTGCAAAAGTCCCTTCCTAAGGCATTGGTAGCAGGTATTTCTTCGCCGCCTGGTATCACCCGGACCAGATGAATAGGCCCGCCTCCATAAGTCAGCAGCAGCCGCGCACGTAAATTGCGCGCTTGGCTAGCCTGGTCTCGTGGAGCGCGCCCCTACACGCAAGAGGGAGAATTCAGAGCAGCGAATCCTCGATGCCGCCATCTCGCTGTTCGCCACGCGCGGGTACGCGGCTACGGGCATCCGCCAGATCGCCGACAAGGTCGGCCTCACCACCGCCTCGCTCTACTACTACGCCCAGACCAAGGACGAACTGCTGCTCAGGGTGATGCGGGTAGGCCTGGGCGAGCTTCTAGCTTCCGGGGAGGAGGCCGTGGCGGCCTCCACTGACCCCCGCGAGCAGATCCGAGGACTGCTCAAGGTGCATCTGAACTTCGCGGCGGGCAACCCGGAAAGGGCGCGCGTAATCGACAACGAGTTCCAGTGGCTCGATGACGAGGATCGCGAGTCGGTGATCGCCTTGCGCGACGCCTACGAGCAGCTTTGGGCCGATGCCATCACGGAAGGATGCCTCAGGGGCATCTTCCTGGTCAAGAATGTCTCGCTGACACGGCTGGCACTCTTGGAGATGTGCAACGGCGCCACGCACTGGTACCGCGCGAACGGCCCCATGTCCCTCGAGCAGATCGTTCTCGCCTTCGAGGATATGGCATTCGCCCTGCTCCGCACAGATGAGCCGCTCACCGTTGCTCCCGCGCCCGGCGCCGGCCTGACCGTGGAGACGGCTCAGTCGCCCCAGTAGCGCTGCTCGCGCCAGGGATCGCCGTACATGTGGTACCCGTTGCGCTCCCAGAAGCCGGGTTTGTCGGCTTTCATGAACTCCACCTTGCGCAGCCACTTGGCCGACTTCCAGAAGTACAGGTGGGGAAGGAAGAAGCGCAGCGGGTAGCCGTGCTCGGGCTCGAGCGGCTTGCCGTCGAATTCGAAGGCCAGAAGCGCGACCTTGCCCTCGCCTAAAGCGTCGGCCAAGGGGACATTGGCGGTGAAGCCGTACTCGGAGTGGAGCATCAGGTGGGTGGCGGAATCCCTCACTCCCGCAAGCTCCGCGATGGTGGCCAACGGAATCCCCCGCCAGACCGTGTCGAACTTCGACCACTTGGTCACGCAATGGATGTCGGTCGTCACCTCGACCGGCTCGATCTCCATCAGCTGGTTCCAGCTGAGGGTGAAGGGCCGTTCGACCTCGCCTAAGACCTCGAAGTCCCAGTCGTCCAGGTTTCGGTAGTCAGGCACGCTTCCGGCGTGCAGGATCGGGAACCGCTCCGTGGAGTACTGGCCCGGGGGGAGCCGATCCGGATCGATGCCTCGCTTCGCCAATTCTTTGCGATTGCGTTCGAAGAAGCTCACGCCTTTACAGCCAAGCACCCGGGGCATTTATTCCGCGCCCAAAGGTCGAAAATGATCAAGCACCGGCCCCAGTATTCCGACACATCCTGTCATGAGTGTCGTAACACCCACCGATGTCCTTCCGGCGCCTCGCCGGGAGCTACACCTTACCTCCAAGGCGTTCCTCGACCTCGCCATATGGATGGGGGGATTCGGCATCGTCGTCGGAGTGGCTTTCCCTTTCATGGCCGTGCTGGTGGGCACCCCGGCGAAGCTGGCCTTCAGCCTGGAGTTCTACGCCACCTCCATCACCTCCGGGGTGGTGGTCGGCATCGTCAATTTCGCGCTGGCCCGCTACGTCGTGGGGGCGCGGATCTCAAACATCTCCATGCGCATGCGCTATGTTGGCCAGTCGCTGCTCAAGGCGAGCAGGACCGGCGATTGGTCCGGCTGCTCGGCGGAAGCCTGCCAGCTCGCGGTGACCTCCGATGACGAATTGGGCGAGGTCGCCGCGTCTTTCAACTCGCTTCTCTCCGCGCTCGAGGAGACCCAGCGGCTGGAGCGCTCCACCGCGGCCGTAACCCACGCGCTCAGCGAGCGCCTGGAGCTGGCGGGCCTGGTGGAAGCAGCCTTGGACCAGTACCTCGCCCACACCGGCGCCACCGGAGGCTGCGTTCTGGTCACCAAGGAGGGCGAGCTGGCGGTGGCCGAGTCACGCAACGTGGTGTGCTCCGGTATCGCGCTCTCGGCGCTTGTCACCCAGGCTCAGCGCTCTCGACTGGTGCGGACCATCGAGGTCCCCGAGGACCTCGCCATCGAGGCGGCGGTGGTCTCATTCCGCCCGCGCCAGGTGGCGATAGTGCCCATCTGGCTCGGTAACACGCTCTTGGGCGCAGTGCTGCTCGCCTCTGCCGAAAGGCTCGACGAGAGCGCCTTCCGACTGCTGGAGGCGTTCCAGGCCCCCACCGCGGTGGCACTCAACAATGCCCTCACCCATGAGCGCTTCCAGCGCCTCGCCGCCATCGACCCTCTCACCGACGCCTACAACCGGCGCTTCGGCATCAACCGCCTGGCCGAGGAGCTCTCACGCTCTCGGCGCACCGTCACCGCGCTGGGAATTCTCTCTTTCGACATCGACCACTTCAAGCGGGTCAACGACAGCTTTGGCCACCTGGCCGGCGACCGGGTGCTGCGCGCGGTGGCCGGCGCGGCCCGCTCCGTGATACGCACCGGCGACGTCCTGATCCGTACAGGCGGCGAGGAGTTCCTGGTGGTGCTGCCCGGAGCCGCGGACAAGGACGCGCGCGCCATCGGGGAGGCGGTCCACAAAGCCGTCGGGTGCTCCACCGTCCTGATCAGCCAAGGAGAGGTTTCGGTGACCGTCAGCCTGGGCGGGGTCTCGTATTCGGGCGCCGGCGACGAGACGCCCGAGGAGCTGATGGCAGCCGCCGACGAGGCTCTATATGAGTCCAAGCACCTTGGCCGCGACCGCCTCACCATGCATAGCGCGGCGTTGACGGGAAGCTGAGCCCGCCTACAGCGGAGCGGGCAGCTTGGCGGCGGCAAAGGCGCCGTCGATAGTCGGCTTCACCTGGTTGGTGAGGCTCTTGGGCGGCGATAGGGAGAGATAGGCGCGGAACTGCTGCACGGCACCCTTGGCATCGTGGCTGTCCTGGTAAAGGGAGATCCCGTAAAAGAGCCTGCCGTAGAGATAGGCGGGCTGGATGGCCACCGACTGGCGCAGCTGGGCTATGCCGGCCGCCAGGAGCGCCTTGGAGTGATCCTTGCGCCCCGCCTGCCTGAGCAGCCACCCGTTCCAGGCCAGCGCCTCGGGCTGGCGCGGGTCCGCGGCCAGGACGGTGGAGAAGAGCTGCAGGGCCTGCGTATCGGAGCCCACCGTGGCCAGCTGCTCACCTGTCTTTAGCCGTAATACGATCTGGCTGGGTGAGAGTGTGTTGGAGGGTTTGGCTAGGACGCCGTAGGCCAGAAGGCCGCCTCCGGAGAGGATGAGCGCCACACCCACCGCCCCGACCACCTTTTGGGCGAGGCTGGCCGAACCCAGGGCGGTGCGGATCCGTCCCGGCGCCCGCTCCGAGGCGGGCCTATTAGCGCCGCCGGTGAGCGGCTCGCCGCCCGCGTTGGAGGTTGCGCCTTCGGGCGGCTCGGGAACCGGTTTGAGTCCCCGGCGGCGGTAATAGAGAAGGCCCCCCAGGGGAATTCCCAGCACCAGGGCGATGCCCGCCCCTGCAAGCGCGGTGCCGCCGCTCGAGCTCGGTGGCACCAGCAGCACCGAAGGGCCATAGGTGGCCAACAGCTGGTCGATTATCTGTGAGTTGCTCGCGCCCTGGTGAACCATCTGGGTGATGAAGGTGCGCAGCGCGAAAGCGGATGCCGTGTTGGCGTCCTTGGTGGAGACCGAGATGCAGGTGGGGCACTTGACGATGGTCTCCAGGTAGCTGATGCGCTGGGCCTCGGTGGTCCGGCTCGGGCTGACCCCCAGATAGACGCCGAAGCTGGCCACAGCCAGCAACGCCAGCACTGCGAGCTTCGCCCTCATCATCCCCAGGGCCCGCCTCCGGCGTGGCCGCGCGGGAACCTCTGAACTGGTGGAATCGGTCGTCTCCGTCCCGAGGAGCTTAGCCATAGGTCGACCATGCCAGATTCATCAGGGAGACCAGTCCGGGAGCGGTGACCTGGCCAACGATGCGGGTCACCACCTTGCCGTTAGGCGCCACCAGGAAGGTTTGAGGGGGATTGGAGACGCCCCACGCGAGCCCCACCACTCCGCTGCCATCGAAGACCACCGGCCAGGTCACCTTCAGCTGCTGCACGAAGGCCTGGGCCGAGGATGTGCGGTCGTTGACGGTCACCCCGACGATGTGCACCGAGGATCCCCAGGGATGGGAGGGCGCCTCGGCAAGGAAGCGCTCGAAGGCCGCGGTCTCGGCCCGGCAAGGGGTGCACCAGCTGGCGAAGAAGTTGACCAGCATGTATTTCCCGGCCGGATGGAGCCGGTAGGAGCCGCCGCTCAACAGATGCCCGGTGAGCGCCGGCGACTCTTTGCCCACCAGCTGGGAGGGAGCGACCGCGTTGGGGGAGCTGGGACGGACGCTGGCAGCCGCAACCGCGAAGCCGACGACGGCCAGCGCCAGCACTCCGAGCACCCATCGAAGGGCATGGCGGCGCTTGGGGGGTGGCGGCGGAACGACCTCATCGTTGGAGACCGACACGGCCATCTAGGCGTTCTCCTCGATCGCCAGCGCTTCGGGCTCGGCAAGTGCATCCCGCGTGCGTGATGCAGCCCTCCGGCGGCGAAGCGCGGCGGCGACGCCGAGCCCGCCGCCCAGACCCATCACGGCACCGCCGATCCAGAGCCAGGAGACCAGCGGTTCGACCACGACGCCTATCAGCACCGGGCCGGCGGCGGTTTGGGGCGGGGAGTCGAGAGTCACGAAGACATCCTCCGTCAGACCGACCTTGACACTCGGCGTCCCCACCACCTGGGTGTTGGTGCCGAACTGGGAGATGGCGGGGTGATACGGGCCGCTGCCGTCGATGGTTATCGATGCGAGCAGGCTGGTCCGCGCGGGAGTCACCTTGGTCGCCACCCCGTCGTAGGTGAAGCGGTGCCCATGGAAGTAGGCGGTGCCGAATGGTGTGAGCTTGATCTCCCCCCGGGCGCCGAAGGCGGTGGAGGTGGCGAGCGCCACCGCCACGATGGCCACGCCCAGGTGCGCGACCAGGCCTCCCATCGAACCGAGAGATCGGGCCCCTCCCCGCTTGAGTCGGCGAATAATCTGCTTCCCGTTACCGGCCAGGGCGAAGGCGGCCAGACCGTAGGCCCCGATCACTCCCTTGTCACGCAACCCCGCCAGGACGGCTATCAGCACCACCATCAGGGCGATGACAGCAGGCACGAAAAGCGCGTCGACCAGGGCTGCGCCCGCGGTGCGCCGGACCCCCAGATAGGGCGCCACCGTCATGCCGAAGAGCATTACCAGCGCCAATGGGGCCGTGAAGCTGTTGAAGAACGGCGGGCCGACGGAAACCACCTGGCCCGTGACCGCCTGGGCGAGCAGCGGAAAGGTGGTCCCGATCAGCACCACCAAGGCGAAGGCGGAGAAGAGAAGGTTGTTGAGGACGTAGGCGCCGTCACGTTCGAGCAGCGCGGGCATCCCGGCCGAGCGCAGCAGCGGGACTCTCCAGGCGATCAGCACGAGGGAGGCCAGGGTCACCACGG
>JAKAOC010000133.1:0-921 GCA_021823385.1 Actinomycetes bacterium | reverse complement strand
CGGCGAAGAAGACGATCAGGTCCGGGCCCAACTTTGAGCCGGAAAAGGCGTGAACGCTCTGCAGCACTCCCGAGCGCGTGAAAAAGGTGCCGAGGATGGTGAGCGAAAAGGTGGAGATCAAAAGGGAGATATTCCAGATGCGCAGGTTCCCGCCCCGCTTGGCGGAGAGTGCCGAATGGATATAGGCGGTGCCGCATAGCCAAGGCAAAAAGGCGGAGTTCTCCACCGGATCCCAGGCCCAATACCCGCCCCATCCCAGCACCCTGTACGACCACCAGGCGCCCAGGAAGATGCCCACCGTCAGAAAGACCCATGCGACCAGGGCCCAGTAGCGCGTCTCGCGCGCGAAGTCCTGATCGGTGCGGCCAGTGATAAGCGAGGAGATGCCGAAGGCGAAGGGAACGGTGAAGCCAACATAGCCCAGGTAGAGCATGGGGGGATGGAAGGCCACCAAGGGGTAGTCCTGGAGGAGCGGGTTCGGCCCCTGCCCGTCCGCGGGCACGTGCGCCAAGGTGATGAACGGGTTCGCCGAATGCAGCATGAGGGCGAAGAAGTAGGCCGCCACCACCAGTCCGACCAGCATGGTCCAGGCCATGGAGCGGTCGGGCTCACGTTTGCGCGACCTGTAGAGCACCAAGGCCAGATAGAGCGAGAGAACCAGCGCCCAGAGGAGGATGGAGCCCGCCAGGGAGGACCACATCCCGGTGATCTGATACAGCAGGGGGGTCTCCCGGGAGGAGTTCTCGGCCACGTAGGCGATGGAGAAGTCATGGGTCAGCAGCGCCCGCTGCATGGCAAAGGTGGAAAGCAGCGCCCCCGCCGCAACCAGCACCACGAAGCCCCCCGCTGCGTGGATGGCCGTCCCGCTCCGCCGCCGGATGCCCCATGCGTATTGCGCTATGCCCGCCAGCGCCCCGACAA
>JAKAOC010000132.1 GCA_021823385.1 Actinomycetes bacterium | reverse complement strand
GAGCTCGCCGAAAACGTGGCCCCGATTGCAGACATGTCGAGCTGCACCTCTCGACTTGCAGCCTTGGAGAAGCAGCTGCGCGGAGGCGCTGACAATCTCAGCTGATTGCCGGACCCCCAGGCCGCCCCGGCAATGGT
The DNA here is from genome assembly GCA_021823385.1 of Actinomycetes bacterium. Next base: position 6,549 of record JAKAOC010000132.1, on the reverse strand, counting down.
GCACCTGCCTGCAGCCCGGCCGCGGAGGCTCGCTCGAAGCCTTCCTCTCCCGGAAGCAGCACCCGCAGCTCGCCATCCTCCATGAGCATTCGAGGCGCGATGGCTGGGAGATCTCTAAAGGTTCTGGCATCCGCCAAGGCCGAGGCGACATCAGGGTAGCGGGCGAGAGCCTCGAGATTCTTGATGGTGGGCAGAATCAGGTCGAAGTCACCCGCGCGATAGCGCTCCAGCGCGTCGCCGGGTGCGATCCACACGTTTGCCACGGTTTCGCCATTGTCGTGCAGGCCAACCTGGTGCTCAGGCGCCGCCGCCACGAAAAAGCGCGTATCGTACCTGCGAGGCGCACCTTCCGGCGTGATCCAGTGGGCGAAGTAAACCACGCCCTCCACCTCGAGACGAAGCCCTTCTGCCCGGAGGATTGCCTCGAAGCTCGTCTCCTTGGAGTTCAAGGCGCGCCGGTAGCCATCAAAAAGGGCACGCTCCTCGGCATCATCGAAAGAGAGCACCGATCCATTTCGTGAGGCGATCAGGATTCCCGCCTCCTCGAAACACTCACGTATGGCGGCGACCCAGAAACGGCTCCCGAGGTTCGGCAACCCGAGGACCTGTGAGCAGGCGACATCGCTGCCTGCGAATAGTGAGGCGTCCCCCGCCACGGTCCCATCGTGGGGATCGACCGCGCCACCCGGAAAGACGTAGGCTCCGCCAACGAAGTCCAGCGTCAGGTTGCGCCTCAGCATGAAGACCTCGACACCTGACCCGTTGCGGTTGCGCAGCAGCATGACGGTCGCGGCCTCGCGTGGTTCCATACCACCAAGCTACCCGATGGGAACGAGTCGGGGGAGCCCGGGCCAACGCCTCAGTCGAGCAGGAAGTCCCCCACGACAGCTGCGAACTCCTCGCCCGAGGTGAAGATCCAGCCGTGGGAGCCGGCAAGCTCCAGCGTCGACGCCCCGGCCAGTGAGGCCAGGCCGAGAAAGCTTTCCCGCGGGATGACAACGTCGTCCTGGGTCCAGATGGCCAGGGTGCGGATGCCCAGCGAGGCGATCCTGCTCAGCTCGGGACGAAGGTCTGCGCGGCGTGCCAGCATTGCGCACTGAAGGACTCGTCCGGGATTGCGACCCATCTCTCTCAGGGACTCGACTACAACTCGTGGGACATTTCTGCCGCGCTCTCTCGTCTTGCGCATATCGGCCACAAATGCGCCAGCCCAGTCCTGCAGAGGGCGGCTGGACATCCGCGAAGGGCGCCCCGACCGATCGGTCCAGGTTGGATCACCGACGGAGGAGATGAGAACCAGGCGCCGCACCAGGTCCGGCTGGGCCGCCGTTACGCAGATGGAAAAGCCACCGCCAAGGGAATGGCCCACGAGATCGTAGCTCCGCCCCTGGAAAACTGCGGCGCCAAACGAGGCGAGCAGGCCGGCCGCAGTGCAGATGCCCCCCGAAAGGTCGAAGCGGGAACGGGATCCGTAGATCTCCGGGATCACGACGCGAAAGCCGCGAGCTGCAAGGCGAGCAACGGAATCGGTGTAAATGCGGGGTGGAAGCGACCAGCCCGGAACCAGGAGCAACTCCCGGCCCTGGCCCGCCTCGGCATAGCCGACACGGGTTCCATCCACCTCTATTGAGCCGGCGCGAAGGTTCAGCGCAGGCAAATCCAAGGCCATCCATCCCCCCGAGAGGCAACCTCGCCCGACAAGGTCGAAACCGCTAGCTGAATCGTTGCGGGCCGGCTCCCATGTTACCGCCGCTCTCACCGCTCTCGCAGGTGCATGCCCCAAGCACGCGGCGTCTCTTGCTGGGCAGCTTAGGTGCCAGGGAGAAGCGGGCTATCTTCTATAACAAGTGCGTCTGCGCGAAGGCAGGCTACGGCAGCGCGCCGCGACTAAGAGCGCTCAAGGAGATCTAGGAATGGCTCAGCAGGCAAAGAGGAACCCCTCCTCCCGGGGAAAGGCTCCTGCCAAGAAGGCGACCGGCTCCCGGACCGGCCTCGTAGTGGCTGCCGTCTCGCTGGTGGTGGTCGTGGCCGTCGTGGCAACGCTGGTGCTCGTGAAGCTGAACCGTTCTTCCTCGAGCTCCAGCGCTGCGAGCCCGCTGGCATCCAGCTCGCTGGTAGCGGCTGTGACCGGAGTTCCCAATAGCGCCTTGGCCTCCGCGACCGTCCCGGCCGGGAGCATCACCATGCCCTACAAGATCAAAAACGGGCCCACCTTCGCAGTCGCGGGCAAGCCGGTGGTCCTTTACATGGGCGCCGACTACTGCCCTTACTGCGCCGCCGAGCGCTGGCCGCTAATAATCGCTCTCTCCAAGTTCGGCACCTTCAAGAACCTCCACGTCACCTCGTCATCTTCGAGTGATGTCTACCCCAACACCCAGACCTTCAGCTTCTACGGCTCCAGCTACTCGAGCCCCTACATCGATTTCCAGGGCGTCGAGATGACAACCAACAAGCAGGTCAACGGTAACTACCCAACTCTCATGACTCCGACACCGCTGCAGCAAAAGTACTTCAACGCATACGACAAGCCGCCCTACACCTCTTTGGCTGCGGGAATCCCGTTCATCGACTTCGCCAACAAGTACATCATCTCGGGTCCGTCCTACTCCCCGGGGCTGCTGCAGGGCCTCTCGCGCAACAGCATCGCAGGCAGCCTGACCATTCAGGGAACGGTGACCAACGGCGCCATCCTGCCATCAGCCAACCTGATCATCGCCACCATCTGCAAGGCCGATGGAAACCAGCCCGGTTCGGTCTGCTCGATATCCGCGGTGAAGTCGGTCGAGGCCAGCATCAAGTAGCCCGCGGTTTCGCGGGGTAGCGACATGGCAGGGAAGCCGCCACTAAAGGGAGCCCTCGAAGCCGCCACTCTTTTGATCGTTGCCGGCAAGGGCGGCGTGGGGAAATCCACAATCAGCACCGCCACTGCGATCGCGGCAGCCGGTATCGGCCGGCGCACCGCCTTGGTGGGCCTGTCGCATTCGCGGGCGGCCGCTGCGGTACTGCGGGCGATGGGCGAGGAAGACCCGGTCCTGGCGGCGATCGCACCCAGGCTTCGGATCTTCGAGCTACGCCCGGAAGAGATCCTCATCGAGTACCTGGAAGACCACGGGATGGCGAGCCTTGGGCGGCGGCTCATTTCCACCGGGGTGGTGACGGTCATTTCCACCGCGATCCCGGGCATACGAGAGCTTCTCGTCCTTGCCAAGCTGAAGCAGATGGAACGTTCCGGCGAGTTCGACAGCATCATCCTTGATGCCCCGGCTTCGGGGCACCTGCTGACCTTTCTATCGAGTCCCAAGGGGCTGGCGGACATCGCAAACGTCGGGCTGCTTCGCACCCAGTCAGATGAAGTCCAGGCGCTGCTTTCCGATCCGTCCAGATCCCAGTTGATACTGGTGACCTTGGCCGAGGAGACCCCCGTGTCGGAGACCTCGCAGACCTATACCGAGATCGAGTCCCTGGGGGTGATCTCCTTAGGGCCAATTGTCGCCAACGCCCTGCAAGCACCCATCGGGATCAGCCTGCAAAGCCAGGGCACACTTTCCGAACTGGGCGAGGCGGACGACCGACTGGACGCGTACCGCTTCGTCAGCACCAAGGCGCACCTCCAGCTGGAGAACCTGGCAGAGTTGCGACGCGCACTTCCGAACTGCCACCTGGCCCGTGTCCCATTCGTCTATGCAACCGGCCTCGGCGTCAGCGAACTCGCACGGCTGGCCGAGCACCTGTTATCGGAGGCGTCCGATGACAATTGACAAGCCCGCAAAAGGCGAGCCGGTGATCCCGAACAAATTGGGAGACCTGCTCAGGAGCAGACGGGTCATCGTCCTTACGGGCCCGGGCGGAGTGGGCAAGACCTCATCCGCGGCAGCGATCGCGGTCGGCGCCGCCCTTTCCGGGATTCGAACCTGCGTGGTGACCATCGATCCGGCGAAGCGGCTTGCCGATGCGCTGGGCATCGAGCACATTGGAAATGACCCGGTCGAGATCGACGCGCTGGGAGCCGGCGGCCTCTGGGCTGTGATGCTGGATGCGGACGCCACCTTCGACGACCTCGTGGTCAAGTATGCCACGAGCGATGAGCAGGCGGGCAGGATCCTTTCCAACCGGGTCTACCAAAACCTGACTCGAAACCTGTCGGGTGTTCAAGAGTACATGGCGATGGAGAAGCTGTTCGAGCTTCACAACGACCCCCGCTTCGAGCTGCTCGTCGTCGACACCCCGCCCAGCGCCAATGCTTTGGATTTTCTCGACGCGCCCCGCCGGCTCGTCAGCTTCCTCGACAATCGCGTCTTCAGGCTGATCATGAGCCCGGGTCCGGTCCTGCTCCGGCCGGTGTCCTTCGCCGCAAAGGCGGTACTGAAGACCATATCGCGGGTGGTTGGCGCCGAGGTGGTGGATGAAGCGGTGGCGTTCTTCCAGGACTTCGAGGGCATGGAAGACGGATTCCGCGAACGTGCGCAGATTGTGCAGGCGCTTCTTCACGAAGACGCAACCGCCTTCGTGATGGTGTCGGCCCCACGTGGCGACACCGTAGCCGAGGCACTGTCCTTCGGAGAGAAGCTCGCCGGCTTCGGCTTCAGCGTGGCGGGATTGATCTCCAACCGGCATACCCCCCAATTCCAGACCGGTCGCCGAAGCACGACCCTGGAGGCGACGCTTGACGCTCACGATCGAGAGGTCCTCGACGCAAACCTGGCGCGAATGGAACTCCTCCGTGGAGCGGAAGAGGCCGAGCTTGCGCAGCTGATCTCCAAGCTCGAACCACCTCGCCTGGCAAGGGTGCCGCTGCTCGACAGGGACATCGCTTCCATCGAGGACCTGGCGCAGATGGCAAGATCGCTGCTCTGACACCGGGTCCCGCTTTGTGCGGCACCTTGATACCCAACTAAGATTGCCACGATGTCAAAGATCTACGTGGTGAGCGATGCCAAGCAAGTACTGGACGAGATCGGCTCGGCTCTTGATTTCGTCAGCCAAAGCATCAGCCGCTTCCAGAACTACAAAGCCTTGCTGAATGCCAGCTCGCAGACGGCTCCCGACCTAGTGGTGGCGGACATGCAGGTAGGGCACATGGGCGGCATGGCTATCGCCATGGATTTGCACCTCGAGGAGTCGGGGGGCCGCCTTCCGCACATCCCCATCCTGCTGCTGCTAGACCGACGCGCCGACGTCTTTCTCGCGCGCCGCTCCAACGTGGAAGGGTTCCTGGTTAAACCCCTCGACTCGTTTCGAATCGCGGACGCGGCCAATGCGATCCTTTCGGGAGGCACCTACGAGGACCCGAGTTTCAAGCCCGTAAGCATCCCCGTCCCTTAACTCGTCCCAGCCGGGTGGCAATCGTCCGCAAGAGTCGAAATAGACTGTTGTAGCTACGGGAAGTAGCGCAGTTTGGCAGCGCGCAGCGTTCGGGACGCTGAGGCCGCGGGTTCAAATCCCGCCTTCCCGACCATTATCGGATCCGCGAGGGCAAGTCGGGCGTTCCGGCCTCACCAAAGTCAGTCAGGCGGGTCCGAGGACCCGCCTGACATATAAATGCCGCACAGCCAAGATGGTGATCCAAGACGATTGCGCAGCGCATGAGGCCCTGCCTAGCCAGTTTCGATCAGTCCGTGCCGGCGTGTCTCTCTCCGTCGTTGGGGAAAAGGACTGCCCTTGCGTGGAAAATGTGGGCGCTCATGACAGCCTCGGCCCATTCGGGGTCACGATGGCGCAACGCCGCGACCAGCTCCCGATGGTGCGCGAAGGAGCGCTGCAGCTGCTCTCCGTTGTAGCGCTCGAACATATGGCGAACCAGCGCAACCTGGACCACCGCAGCCATTACCTCGACCAGCCGCCCGTCGTTGGCTGCTGCGATGATGACGCGGTGAAAGTCGTGGTTCAACATTGCGATGTCCTCGAACCGAGTCGGCGAAGTCCCCCGTGCCGCGGACTCCATCCGCTCGCAGAGGTCTTCAAGCCGGGCGATCCCCTCCTCGGAGATCAACTCTGCCGAGCGGGCGGCAGCATGCCCCTCCAGCCGCTGGCGGAGACGGAACGTGCTTCGCAGGTCCGCATCTATCCACGGCGCCACTCTCGCACCCTTGTTGGGTTCGATATGGACAAGGCCCTCGGCCGAGAGCCGACGCAAGGCCTCGCGGACAGGGGTCCTCGATACCCCGAGCTCACCGGCCAGCTCAACTTCACGCAGCGGAGCACCCGCCGGGTAACCGCCCTGGACGAGCCGCTGGCGCAGGACTCCGTAGACATTGGTGGAAGAAGAACCCTTGGGCGCCGGCTGTGCGGCCGCACCAAGCAGTTCATGAGCGGGAACCGACACGTTCTTAGCCTACCCCCGCTCCGGCGCCAGAAGGCAGATGGTGCCTAAGGCACCTAATCGGCGGTGCCAGCGGATGTAGCATTTGCCATGCGCACTGAACTTCGTGATGAGACCCTCGGAGCCCTCCTGGCCCGCGCGGCCGATGAAGACGGGACTCGGGTATACCTGGTCGAAGACGGCAAAGCCATCACGTTTGCCGAGATGAAACGCCGAGCCGATGCCGTCAG
>JAKAOC010000131.1 GCA_021823385.1 Actinomycetes bacterium | reverse complement strand
CAGGGCTGTCGCGCCATCTGCCATACCTTTGGCAAAGCCGGCACGGTATGCCGAGCCAAGACCCGACTTGGCGGGCCGCAGCACGACGCTGATCATCGAGTCGTCCGCGGACAGTGCCTCGACGATGTGGGCCGTGCCGTCTGGAGAAGAGTCGTCGACGACGAGAATATGGGCGGCGGCGACCGCCTTGCGAATGCGCTTGACCGCATTGGCAATGTTGCCCGCCTCGTTGTACGTGGGTATCACCACCCAGGGAGCAGCGCTCGGCAGGAGCTGGGTCACGGAACCTCCTATTCGCCCAATAGAGCTTACTCACGTCATGGTTAGACTCCCCTGTGTGCTTGTTTGGATGGACCTGGAGATGACCGGCCTGGACCCTAAGCGCGACCAGATCGTCGAAATAGCCACCTTGGTCACCGACGATCAGCTGAATGTCGTCGCCACCGGCCCCCAACTCGTGATCGCGGCCCCGGAGCAGCTGCTCACATCGATGGACCCCTACGTGCTCAACATGCACACCGGCAGCGGGCTGCTCGAGTCGATTCGAGCCAGCTCGGTGACCCTGGCGGCCGCCGAGGAGCAGACACTCGCCTTTTTGAAGGAGAGCCTCAAGGCTGCAAAGAGTGCGCCCCTGTGCGGCAACACCATCGGGACCGACCGGCGCTTCCTGGCCGAGCAGACTCCCTCGGTCGAGGACTACCTCCACTACCGATCGGTGGACGTGACCTCGATCAAGGAGCTGGCCCGCCGCTGGAACCCGGAGGTCTCCAACGGCGCACCCCCGAAGAAGCGGGGCCACCGCGCTCTGGATGACATCATGGAGTCCATCGAGGAGCTTCGCTATTACAGGGACTCCTTCTTCCGCATAACCGGCAGCTAGAAGAGCCTCCGCTCAGGCCCGGTCCGGGGCTAGATTTTGGCCATGGCCGACCTGCTTGCCGAATTGACCGCGGAGATGACCGCCCCCGGGCAGCGCTACGAAACCATAGAAGAGGTCATCGGCGGCCGCACCTACCGTGTCTGGAAGAACGCCCCAACTTCCCTTGCGGAGGTCTGGCGCCAGGCGGAAACCCACGGTGACGCCGACTACCTGGTCTATGAGGACGAGCGGATCAGCTACGCCCAGGTCGCCAAGCAGGTGGCGAGCCTGCGCTCGGGTCTTTCAGCTCGTGGCGTCGTCAAGGGCGATCGGGTGGCGTTGGCGATGCGCAACTACCCGGAGTGGGTCGCCTCGTTCTGGGCGATCGTCACACTCGGAGCCGTGGTCGTACCCTTGAACGCCTGGTGGGCGTCGGCGGAGCTCGCCTATGGCCTCGCCGACTCGGGCGCCAAGGCGGCGATCGTGGATCAGGACCGCATGGAGCGGCTTCTGCCCGAGCTCATGGCCGGGGCGCCGCCCGAGCTTGCCCACCTCTTCGGCGTTCGCTGTGAGGAATCGAGCCTTGCCGCCACGCGTGGCCGCCTCGCGGCCCGCGGCATCGATGCCACTCCTCTCGCCACCCTCCTCGAGGACGGCTCGCCCGGGCCAATCGAGGTGGAGCTGCTCCCCGAGGACACGGCCACCATCTTCTACACCTCCGGCACAACGGGCCGGCCCAAGGGCGCTCTCGGCACGCACCGCAACATCTGCACCACCCTCATGTCGCTCTTTTTCCTGGCTGCCCGTTCCCAGAGGGCCTATGGGACCAAGCAGGAGACCTTGGCGCAGAACGCGGTTCTCGTCTCGGTTCCGCTCTTCCATGCGACCGGCTGCCATGGTCTGCTGGTTCCAAATACCATGGCAGGCGGAAAACTCGTGATGATGAGGCGTTGGAATCCGGAGCGGGCGCTCGAGCTCATAGAAAGGGAGCGCATCAACAACTTCATCGGAGTGCCGACCATGGTCTGGCAAGCGCTGAATTCACCAGCACTGGCACGCCGGGACACCTCCAGCCTTCGCACCGTGAGCTGTGGAGGCGCACCCGCCCCGCCCGAGCTCTTGCGGCGCCTTCGCGCCCGCTTCCCCGCCGCCATTCCCTCGAACAGCTACGGGCTGACCGAAACCTCCTCGGTCGCGACCAGCATTGCAGGAGAGGAATACGCCCAGCGGCCCGAATCGGTCGGCAGGCCGCTTCCGGTCGTCGAGGTGAGAGTGGTTGGTGCCGAGGGCGAAGTGGCGGGCGCCTACGAGACCGGTGAGCTGTGGGTCCACGGAGCCAATGTGGTGCCGGGCTACTGGAACAGACCGAGGGCCACAGCTGCGGCGATCCAGGACGGCTGGTTCCGCACCGGGGACCTCGCCTACTTGGACGACGAGGGCTTCGTCTACATCGTCGACCGGGCCAAAGACGTACTCATCCGCGGGGGCGAGAACGTCTATTCGGCAGAAGTCGAGGCGGCCATCTACGGCAACCCCTGCGTCGCCGACGCCGCGGTGATCGGAATTCCCGACCTGGAGATGGGAGAGGAGGTTGCCGCGGTAGTGCGGTTGCACGCAGGTTGCGACGCAACCGAGGACACGATCCGAGCGGCCGTGGCGGCCAAGTTGGCCGCCTTCAAAGTGCCCAAATACATCTTCTTTCACCCGGAGCCACTTCCCCGCAATGCGGCCGGCAAGCTTCTCAAGCGCCAGCTTCGGGAGGAAATGGTCTCCCGCCTGGTTCAGGAGTGAGGTAGCCACCATTGAGCGCTTCCGGATAGGTTTAACCTTCGATGCCCCAGATTCCCGGCGCCACACCGATAAGCATCAGGTCCTCCTTTGCGGGCCGCAAGCGAGCCTACGACGGCCGCAAGCGCATGGGCCTGGTCGCTGCCGGAGCATGGGTTTGGTCGCTGCTGCTCCTCGCCTTCGCGAGCATCGCGCCGGGGGCCGGCCTGGCGGCGATACTTGCCTCCGTGGCCGTCGGGTCCCTGGTCGTGCTTGTCTCCACTCTCGCCTACCGCCGTGAGGTGGCCCGTTGGTCCGGCGAAGCCGAGAGCTGCAGTTCCGAGCGGAGTTGTGGCAACGAATCCTGCTCGAGCGAAGGCGGTAGCTGCAGTGCCCGCCTGGAGCGCGAGATGGCTTCAAAGGTGCTGGAGATGGAGCTGGAGCGCCTGCGAATCACGCTTCGCACCAAATACGGCCCTGACTTGGTCTTTTTTGCGTTGTGGGCGATACTTGGCGCCGCCATTTCGGCCCGGGCGTCAACGGTTTCAATATCGCTGGCCGCGGCATTGGTGGCCCTCTCCTCCATGGCCGTCCTGGCCGCCCGGCTTCGCCTCTCCGTTCTTGTCTTCGGCCGCTGAAGACCGTATTCGGCCACGCTATAGGGACTTTGGTCCCAGAAAAATTATGAGACGGTAAAGGTTTTCTTTGGCCACTTCCCTTTCCGAACTCATTCGCTAATCTCTGCTTCAGGGCCGATCAAAGGCGCACACGTAGCGCAATGCGGGCCGGGAATGCGGATCCGCGAGGGCGGAGCCGCGTTGATCAAGACAGAGGTTGGACCATGATGGCGTTGACTATGGCCGGTACGACGATTTCCCCCGAGGTGCGCCGTAAGCGGGGCCGCCCACGAAGCGTCGACGCGCATCGCCGCATCCTCGACGCCACCCTCGCGATCTGCGCCATCGAGGGTTTCCGGGACCTCACCATCGAATCCGTGGCGCGCACCGCAGGTGTCGGCAAGTCCACCATCTATCGCCATTGGCGCTCGAAGAAAGAGTTGATCCAAGAGGCGATCGCTCGCGAATCCCTGAACCTTGGCCGCAACGTGGACTCAGGTGACCTGGAAAAGGATCTGCGCACTTTCATTGCCAACTTGGTTGTGCTGCTTTCCTCTCCCGCCGGGCACGCCATCGCCAACCTGGTAGGCGAGGCCCAGGCAAATCCGGCTGTGGCCACTCTCGTAGCCGCGACATGGGACGTGCATCGCCGCGGCGCGCTGGTCACTCTCCTCGAGGCTCATCGGTCCGAGCTGGAAATCCGCTCCACCATCGACCCGGAGCGAGTCTCCGAGGCCGTCTTTGGCTCGCTTTTCATGCGCAGGATAATCATGGGCGCGAGCCTCGGTGAGGCCGACGTCAACGCAGTCTCCGACCTGGTGCTGCACGGAATGCTGGTTCGATCGCCGGGCGGCGCTTAGTCCTGGAAGCTATGCACCTTCGGCGTGATCAGGCGCCTCGCAGACGTGGCACTCCATCTCGAGCGTCGCGTGGCTGATCCCGAACTCGTTGGCCAGTCGCTCCTTCAGCAGCACTGATCGATCCTGAGCGTCGTGCAGGCTTATCCCCTCTCGCATCACCAAGTGGGCCGAGAGCGCCACCGAGGTCGAGCCGAGGTTCCAAACATGCAGGTGATGAACGTCCTGCACGCCCGGCGAGCCGAGCATCATGTGACGGATATTCCCGGCATCCACCTGGTTCGGTACTGCATCCATGAGGACGTTGGTGACGTCGAGAAGCACCCTCACCGATCCGATAACGACCAGCACCGAAACGGCAATGCTGGCCAGTGGGTCGGCGGCCACGAAGCCGTAACGCAGTATCAGGAGCCCGGCAGCCAGAGCCAGCACCCAGCCGATCCCATCAGAGAAGAAGTGGATCAGGTTGGCCCTCACCAACGCCGAGCGCTTGTCTTGTCTGGCAAAGACGAATAGCGAAACCGCGTTTACCAGTACACCGGCGATCCCGACCGCACTGATGTCAGCGCCTCCCGAGCTGAGTGGTCCCCCGAGATGGTGGCCGACCAGACGCATAACGGCCGCATAGACGATAGCGACCGAAACACCTATTAATAAGAGCGTCGTGACAAGCGCGCCAAGAACCTCCGCCTTTACCATCCCGAAGCTGTGCCGCGCCGAGGCCGGGCGGGCGGACGCCCAGGCCGCCAGGGCTCCGACACCTAGGGCCCCCAGATCCGAAAGCAGATGAAAGGCGTTCGAGATCAGCGCCAGCGAATGCGAGAGCAGGCCGAGACCGAGGCTTGCCGCGAAGAGTGCCAGGTTGAGCATGAGGACGACATAGAACGGTCCCGAGCGCACTTCTCCGCCGGGTGCGGGTGCCGCGTGCTCATGCTGATGGAAGTTCTGCATTCCTGACGAATTCATCTTTAGGCAGCTCCTCCTGCCAGTTTACCCGGGTGACTCTGGCGAACGGGGATGTCGCCGGCTCGTCAGAAAGGGAGGGGGGCAACGAATTACGCGCCCTGCATGAGATATGGTGTGCTTGAATACGCCCGCCGCCAAAAGGAGCCGAGATGTCCTTGCAGCTAGGGGACGTGGTCCCCGACTTCGAAGCTCCCACCACGCAGGGGACGATCCGGTTCCACGAGTGGATAGGCGACGCTTGGACGATACTTTTTTCCCATCCCAAGGACTTCACGCCGGTCTGCACCACCGAGCTGGGAGAGGTGGCCCGCTTGAAGTCCGATTTTGCCGCACGGAACGCGAAGGTTATCGGCCTCTCGGTGGATCCGGTGGAGAGCCACCTGGAATGGGAGAAGGATATCGAGGAGACCCAGGGTCAGGTGGTCAACTTCCCCATGATCGGTGATCCCGAGGCCAAGGTGGCCAACCTTTTCGGCATGATCCATCCCAACGCCTCGAACAGCTTTACGGTGCGCTCGGTCTTCATAATCGACCCCGCCAAGAAGCTCCGCCTCACGATCACCTATCCCGCCTCGACCGGCCGGAACTTCACCGAGATCCTACGGGTCCTTGACTCCTTGCAGCTGACCGACCAGTACATGGTCTCCACGCCGGTGAACTGGAAGCAGGGCGACGAAGTGGTGATCGCCACCTCACTCAGCGACGACGAGGCGAGGCAGCGATTCCCAAAGGGCTTCCGCAAGCTGAAGCCCTACCTGCGGCTCACTCCCCAACCGAACCGCTGAAGGGTACCCAACGGTATTAGCCACTGGGGCGCACCATACCTCGGGAGTGCCCGCCAGGGTCGCCGGGGCGCGGCCGCGGCCCTCGGTCTCCATCGGCTGTCTACCGGGATAGTACGGATGCGCGAACGACGCTCAAGCCGGCGTAGCCCGGCGATGATTTCCGATGGACACCCGATTCCCCAAAGGGACTGATCGGCGACCGGCTAGTCATTGCGCGGATTCCATCGTACGTGTAATACATCTTCTACCAGCTCACTGGCATGATTACCGTACTCCTCGATAAGTTACCGCCTATATGCAACGGATTCCGTCGCTATAAAAAAATTTTAGCGTGTCATCCGATTCGCCGTGCGTTGCATTTCTGATATTTAGCTACCCTGACCTGCTAATAAACGATTGTATGCACGACTGTATAACGGATTCCGCGCCATGGATCACAAAGCCGGAACAAAAGATGACCCAAAAGTGAACTAGCGGTAACCTCTGGGCCAACTTGACGGCTAATTTTGTTCCGTCACCGCTTTCACAGGAGGTTCTAAGGAAAAGATGGTGTCCAAGAAAGTACGCCGCATCGCAGCGGCACTGGCTTCTACCGCGGCGGCCGCAACACTGCTAGCCGCGTGTGGATCCGGAAGTTCTTCGTCGACTTCTACAACATCCTCAGGCGCCACAAAGGTCTCCGGCGGAACGGTCAACTTCGCCGAGGGCCCCGGAGCCACCCCCAACTACATCTTCCCGCTTTCCAGCGGCGCATATTTCTCCGTCACCAACCTCTCACAGTTCCAGGCACTGATGTACCGCCCGCTCTACTGGTTCGGCAAGGGAACCACACCGGTCATCAACAACCAGCTCTCGCTTGCC
>JAKAOC010000130.1:316-6712 GCA_021823385.1 Actinomycetes bacterium | reverse complement strand
GCCGGAGGTTTCCGAAGGTGAAAGCCCGCAGAAATATCCCGACGGTGGAGGGGGCCATCACTTTATGCCCCAGCACCGCTTGGCAGGCACCGGCACGGAGCATGTCGACGTGGTCGATGTAGTTGGCACCAGCTGTCATCGCATGAACCACAGTGAGGATCTTGGCTCCTGGATGAGCTCCGCCCGTCCGCTTGCCAAGCGAGACCTTGGCCCCAATCAGCTGCTCCAACCCCAAGCGCTCCGACAGCGTGGAGACCATGAGAAGACCGGCATTGGCCACCAGATTCTTGTCATCGAAGCTTACCTGGATGCCCTTGAGGCTTGGAGATGATACGCTCACAGATAGTGCCCTTTCGTTGCTGGCGTTGGTTGGTGTAACGACTGCCATTTTACCAGCTCAAAGGGCACTATTTCTTTGTACGGGTCTCCTCATGCGGCAACTGTCGGTGGATTGAGGCTAAATGCCGCTTTGCGCGCCACTTTCCTTCAGTGCCCGCCGATTTCTCAGTGCTCCGGAAGCAGCTTCTTTCCAGCTGACGCGCGAGCCGATCCGCAGGATCGAGGCTCGGTAGATGCGGGCAGCCGCCAGAGCCAGAAAGTAGGTGGCCCCCAGGGAGAGGACTGCCGAGAGTGCCGCCTCCGCGGCGGAGATCCGCCCTATCGCGTACATGGCCGGGACCAGGAAGGGCGATAGCCCAGGCACCAGGGCCAAGCCCTTGAGGAGGGTGACCGGGAACGTGCCGCCCAGGCCGAAGAGAGCGACGACGTAGCCTGCCAGCATGGGCAGCGCCACCGGGAAGCTCGCCGCTTGTGCGTCTTCGGTCCTGGAGACCATCGATCCAACGGCCGCAAAGAGGGTGCAGTAGAAGGCGTACCCAAGGACGAACCATAACGGGGCGAGCCAAAGCAGTCCGCCCGAAAGGATTGCCGAGGGGCTCGATCCGATGACGAGCAGCCCGGCGGTCATCGCGACGACCAACGCAGCGGCGTGGATGAGGGCCACCGCCCCGATCCCGGTGATCTTGCCCGCCAGAAGCTGCCGCGGCGTAACGGTTGACAGCAGAACCTCGACCACGCGGCTCGACTTCTCCTCCACTACGCCGAGCATCACCCAGGCGCCGTATTGGCTCAGCAGTATGTACATCAGCACGGCTGCGATGGCCGCCGCCTTCGTGTTCCGGGACGACGCCTTGCCCGTTGGCGTCAGGCCGACCACTGGTGGCGCCTTCGGGTGGGTGATCAGCTCCAACTGGCCGGCACTCAGCCCGGCCGCCGCAAGGGAGCGGTCCGCTCCAAGCTGCTGGGCGGCCCGCTCCGCAAAGAGGGTCGCCTGATCCTGTGCCGCAACCTGCTTGACGAAGAAGCCCTTGGTGGGATCGTAGGCGACGATCGCGGCACCGGAAAGGACCGCCGCCTTGGCAGCAGCCGGCCCTGCGTAGTTGCGGAGCTGGATCCGCAAGCCCAGAGCTTCGGCGGCATTCACCATCGCGGCGCGTTCGAGTTCCGTTGGCACAGTCGCGGTAGCGACCACTTTTGGCGTCGATCGTGACGCCAGGGCGTGCGGGAGGATCACGTAGGCGAGCGCGGCGATCATGGTGATCGCGGTTGCCAGACGGAATCCGCGCGAGGCGGTGCGCTGGCGGATCTCTCGGAGGGCGATCAGGCCGATCTTGTCCATCAGCCGTCTGTCCCGGCCGTTTGCGCGGAGTCGACGGCCTCCCTGAAGACCTCCACCAGGCTGCGGCGCACGTGATCGTAGCGAATCACAGTCCCGGCCGCCATCGCCGACTCCAGTACCCTGCGTGCCGCCTCGTCGTCCCGGACTTCGATGCGCTGGCCGTTCGAATCCGCTCCCCGCCGCGATACCCCATCCAGCCCTTCCAGGTACGAACCGTCAGGATCATCCTTGACCTGCACGATCAGGCGGGTTTGACTCTCGGTAAGAGCCTCGACGGTACCCGAGAGGACGATCTTTCCCTGATTGGCAATGGCGACACGCTTGCAGAAGCCCTCCACCAGTTCCAGCTGGTGAGAGGAGAAAAGGACGGTTGCTCCCTCCCGCGCATAATCTTCGAGCATTCCCTTGACGATTTCGATGGAAAGGGGGTCGAGGCTGGAGAAGGGTTCATCAAGGATCAGCACCTCAGGCTGGTGGATGAGTGCCGCCGCCACCTGTGTCCGCTGGCTGTTGCCTAGCGAAAGCGACTCGATCTTCGCGCCCGGGCCGCCGCTGATCTGCAGCTTATCGACGAGCTCCAAGGCCCTTTCTTTAGCCGTTCCGGCTGGGACCTCGTGGAGCCTGGCCAAATAGGTCAGGTGATCCAAAACCGTCATCTTCGGGTAGAGCCCACGCTCCTCTGGCATGTAGCCAAAGCGTTGGAGCTGCTCCCGGCGGATTTGGGCGCCCCGGTACAGGACTTGGCCCGAATCGAGCTCGATCAGGCCGAAGATCGATCGCATCGCCGTCGTCTTCCCGGCCCCATTGGGGCCGAGGAAACCGAAGACTTCGCCCGAGGGAACGGAGAAAGTCATTTCGTCGAGCGCGTTCGTCCCGGCGTAGGACTTCGACAACTTTCGGAACTCGAGCACGGATCCGCGTCTACTCCTCCAGCGAGGAGAGCTCCGCTTCGACGTCCGCGAGCTCGGCTTCGAGCCTTTCCAGCAGCTCGTCCTGGGAGGATGGGAGCCCGGGTCGAGAATCGGTTTGGGCGCCCATCCCGGGCGCGGAATGCTGTTCGTCTGACATGCTCAGCCCCCCGAAACCGGAGGCAGTATGGCGATCTCGCTTTCGTCCGTGACCTGATCCGAACCGGTACACGGCTCGCCGTCGAGCCAGATGCGGCAGTGGGGCATCAGTGCCGTGAACGTCTCGCCAGCTTGGGCGGCAATTGCCGAAACCGCTTCGTCGACGGTTGAGGCTTCCACCCGTACCTCGCCGCGTCCGGCGATCTCCCTCAGTTGTGCGAACAGCTTTACTACGGCCATCGAGACCAAACTAGCCAGGTCGGCGAGGGCCGGCCGACGCCTTCACCCCTCAGGGTTGTCGGGGGTGCGATTGGGCGTGGTCGCGAAACGCACCTCTGCGTTCTTCCATCGCCGCTTTCCCGACCATGGGGCCGGGACCGCGTCCACCCTGAAGCAGAGGTCGTGGATCACATACTCGTAGTTGACGCGCCAACCCTGGAAATGCCTGAAGGCGTCAGGCCCGTCACGCTCTATCGGGAAACCCGCCAAGCGCAGCTTCTCGACCGCCTCGTCGAACTCCGCCTGGCTGACGGCGATCGGCTGAGTCGGGAGCGGGTCCGGGTCGAAGGGAATGCGCAGCGACTGGGCGACATCGCGCAGGGCCTGGAAGCCTGCCTGGACGCAGAGGCGGGCTTGCATTGGGGCATTCTGGGGGGCCAGCGCCAGATGCATGGACGCGGCGTCCAGCACGGCCAGGAGCGAGACGATCCAGGAGTTGTTGTTTCCCGGCGACCGGAATCTGAGGAGCAGCGGATAGCTGGAGTGGGTCTCGGCGACCCTGGCCGACCACTGTTCCCAGCTGTGGTAGATGTTGGCAAGATCAGCGACGTAGTCGCCCATGGCCGCCCGGCGGAGGATCTCGGGTCCCCAGGCGGGCTGCCCTGCTTCGGACTTCAGCAGAGTTACCTCGGTCTCGCGCTGGTTGTAGGCGGCGTACAGAGTTGGAAGGTATGCGATTTGCAGGGCGACAACGATCATGCCGGTAAAGGCGGTAATCACGTCCACTGTCGTCGCATACGCCCCGGGGCCATGGATGATTCCGAGGGTGACCAGGGATGAGCCAGCCTCCTCGAGCGCTGCGGGGAGGCTGGCGGCGGCGGGGTAGATGAGCAGCGTGGCGCCTATGAGGAAGGACATGGCCCAGGCGCCGAGAATGACGAACAGGACCGCGGCCGGTTGGGCCGCCAGGATCGAATTGCGCCTCTCGTAGGTCTCGAACGGCGCCGTCGCAACTTTGAAGACGCCCGCGACGAGCTGGTCTGTCACCTTTGTCATGCGCGTAATGGTGCCGCCCGGCACCACGAGGGACCGCAGCACGCTGGAGATCGTCACTCCGAAGAGCACTATGCCAAGGATCGCGGCGGCAATCTTCACCTGCGGTTCCTCTCGTATCGGCTGCATAAGACGTTAACAGGAGCGGAGGCTTCTCCCCTGCTCCCGGGCCGAGCTTCCCGCTGCGCTTTGCATGGGCTGCCATGTGACGCCGGCCTGCCCCTATTTGAGCGGATCCTCCACCGCCAATTAGCCTGGTTTGGGCTATTTTCTTGGAGGATCATTGCGCAACAGAGTGGAAGCGGAGGCGGCTACGGGCATCAGACGCAGCCAGGCCGTTGTCTTCGCCGCCACCGCCGGCTTCACAGTGGCGAGCACCTATTACTTCCAACCGCTCTTTCCGGTGGTCGGAGCTTCGCTGCACATTCCCGCCTCGAGCGCTTCGTGGATTTCCACGGTTCTCCAGCTGGGCTACGCCCTTGGACTCTTCCTGCTGGTTCCGCTCGGAGACTACTTCGACCGCCGGCGCCTGGTGCCGCTCCTGATGCTGCTCTCCGCCGTGGGTCTGGTGGGAATATCGGTCTCGGGTTCTCTGGGTGAGCTCTTGGCCTGGTGCGCGGTGGTGGGGGTGACCTCGGCGGTAGCTCAGGTGGTGGTGGGAATGGTGGCCACTATCGCGTCGCCCTCCCAGCGTGGTGCGGCGATAGGAAACGTGATGACCGGGCTGCTTCTGGGAATCCTGTTGGCCCGAACCGTGGCGGGCCTGGTTGCCCAGTACGCAAACTGGCGGCTGGTGTTTGTCGGCTCGGCAGTGGCGGTGGCTTCGCTGGCTTGGTTCTCCGCGGCGTCGATTCCGGCGATTCCCAAGGGACACCATGGGACATACCGGCAGCTCCTCGCCTCACTCTGGCATACCTTCCTCGAGGAGCCCGTGGTTCGCAGGGCGGCGCTGCTCGGAGCCCTGAACTTCGCCTGCTTTTCCATATTCTGGAACACGTCGTCGCTGCACCTCTCGGCCCCGCCACTGGGCCTGGGCGCCGCCAGCATCGGCCTCTTCGGGTTGGTTGGGGTGGCCGGCGCCCTGGCCGCCCGCCTCGCCGGGCGCATGGCCGATAAGGGGCGGCAGTGGCTTACCTCCCTGTTGATGAACGTTCTGATCGCCGCATCCTTTTTGATGCTCTTCGTGATGCCCGATAATATTTGGATGGTCATTGCCGCCGTCCTCGTGCTCGATTTCGGCGTGCAGGGCTCGCACATATCCAACCAGTCGATGATCTTTTCGATCCGGCCCGAGGCGCGCAGCCGCATCACCGGGATCTACATGACCGCGTATTTCCTTGGCGGCTCGGTGGGGTCCTTCTTTTCCACCCTTGCCTACCGCGATGCCGGATACCGGGCGGTACTGGTAGGTGCCCTGGCCTTCGCCGTCGTTGCCATCGGGGCGCGGACAATCAAGGTTCGAGCGCCCGCGTAGGGCGCGCTCGGCACGACCAGCGGTGATACCGTGGCCCTTGAGGCCGTGGCCAGGATCGGAGTGGGGATGCGCAATCACGCCGGCTGGGGTGAGATCGAAGGCGCGCTCGGCCCGGCCGAACGGGAGACATTGTCGGCCCTGCTCGAAGTGGCGCTCGGTGTCCGCCCCGCTTATAAAGCTCCAGTTCCACTTTCCGAGATCGAAATGCCACAATCCCGGCTCGGAAGTCTTCCAGCGGCGCTGGAAGGAATTGCCGCCCGCGATTCATTTTCCAGGGCCCTCCACAGCTACGGCCGCTCCTTTCCGGAGCTGGTACGCGCACGCGCCGGGGACTTTTCGGATGCCGTCGACGCCGTGCTCTTCCCGTCCGACGAGACGGAAGTGGCCGAGGTGCTCGACTTTGCCGCGCGCGCAAGCGCGGCAGTCGTTCCGTTTGGAGGCGGGTCCAGTGTGGTCGGTGGAATCGGCCCCCTGCCCCACCATGATCATGCGCTGGTGCTTTCCCTCGACACGGGACGCCTCGACACGGTCGCGGAGGTGGATCCCCTCAGCCAAACCGCGCGCCTCGGGGCCGGCTTGCTTGGCCCGGCGCTGGAGCGCTCTCTTCGGCCCCATGGCTTGACACTTCGGCATTTCCCGCAAAGCTTCGAGTTCTCTTCGCTCGGGGGATGGATTGCAACGCGCTCCGGCGGCCATTTTGCCGTGGGCACCACCCATATCGAGGACTTCGTCTCGGGCCTCACTCTGGTCTCGCCCGCCGGCGAGTTAAAGACGCGACCGCTACCGGCTTCTGGCGCTGGTCCGGCCCTCGAGCGGATGCTCGCCGGGAGTGAGGGCACCTTTGGCGTTATAACCGAGGCGGTCATGAAGGTCGCCGCCCGCCCGGCTTACCGGGCCTCAGAATC
>JAKAOC010000130.1:0-306 GCA_021823385.1 Actinomycetes bacterium | reverse complement strand
GGAGACAGCCTTGGGCGCGCTTGCGGAGTTGGTAAGGTCACGCCTGAATCCTGCGAACTGCAGGGTCCTCGACGAGGCCGAGTCGCTGCGCTCGGGACTGGGGGCCAACGTGCGCATGCTGGTCGCCTTCGAGTCGCCGAACGTCCCTGTTGACGCCCTGCTTTCTGTGGCACTCGATCTACTCTCCGCGAACGGGGGCCGTCGTGAAGCCGGGGAGGGCAGGAGCGAGAGGAGCGAGGCCGCCGACAAATGGAGGTCGTCGTTCATCCGCGCGCCGTACTACGCGGATGCCATCATCGGGATGGG
>JAKAOC010000129.1 GCA_021823385.1 Actinomycetes bacterium | reverse complement strand
GGCTACGGAGGCAAGCTGGTTATTCTCCCCGGTCCGGACGTCAAGGCGCTCATCGAGGCGGTTTCCACCCACGAGATAGAGACGGTGGTCTCGGTCCCGGCCCTCTACTGGTACGCGCTGATGCAGTCGGAGTTCGCCGCCGTGGACAAATCAGGGGTCAGATACGTGCTTTACGGTGGCGCTCCCATGCCCCCGGATCTGGTGCACAAGCTGATGGCGGCGTTCCCCAACGCCAGGGTCGGCAACGGCTTCGGCCTGACGGAGACGGCTTCGATCGCCACTTTCCTGCCTCATGAATACGCGGCGGACCATGCGGAGTCGGTGGGCTTCCCGGTACCCGTCACGGAGGTCGACCTCCTCGAGCCCGACCCCCATACCGGAGTGGGCGAGCTGCTCATTCGCGGGTCCAACGTGGCCATGGGCTACTGGAACAAGGCCCGGGAGACCAGCGAGGCTTTCGTGGACCACTGGCTGCACACCGGGGACATGGCTCGCATCGAGGATGGTCTTGTCACCATCGTCGACCGCAAGAAGGACATGGTCAACCGGGGCGGAGAGAACGTCTACTGCGTCGAGGTCGAAAACGTGCTGGCCGAATACCCCGGAGTGCTCGAGGTGGCGGTCATCGGCGTGCCCGACGAGATGATGGGGGAGAAAGTCGGAGCGGTGGTGGTGCCGGTGCCGGGCGTCCCCTTCGACGTCGCGGGAATGATCGCCTTCGCGCGCACCAAGCTGGCCGACTTCAAGGTGCCACAGTACGTCTGGGTGCGCCAGGACGGCCTGCCCCGCAACCCGGGCGGGAAGGTGCTCAAGCCGAAGCTCCGTGCCGAGGCGCACTGGGAGCAGGCGATCTTCTAGATCCGATCGCGATGGGGCGTGCCCGCGCGGTACGCAAAGCTTGTACGAGATGAAAGGGGGGCCATGTCCGAGGTCCAAACCGTCAAGGGTCCGGTGGAGGTCGACCAGCTGGGTTTCACGCTCATGCACGAGCACGTCTTCGTGCTCTCCACCGAGATCGAGGAGAACTACAAGACCGGTTTCGGCGAGGAGCAGGCGCGGATAGACCAGGCCGTCGAACGTCTCAACGAGCTCGCGGCCGCCGGGGTCAAGACCTTCGTCGACCTGACCGTGGTCGGCCTGGGCCGGGACATCAGGCGCATCCAGCGCGTCGCGGAACGCGTCGACTTGAACATCGTTGTCGCTACCGGCCTTTACACCTACAACGAACTGCCCTTCTTCTTCCTCTATCGCGGGCCCGGCACGCTACTTGGCGGCGAGGAGCCCTTGGTCCGGATGTTCGTGGGTGACATCGAGGAGGGCATCGCGGGCACCGGGGTCAAGGCGGGAATTCTCAAGTGCGCCACCGAGCATCAAGGCATGACGGCGGACGTAGAGCGGGTCCTGCGTGCCGTTGCCCAGGCGCACAGGCTCACGGGAGTGCCGATCTCGACGCACAGCTTCGCTCCGGGGCGCAACGGGCTCGACCAGCAGCGCATCTTCAGCGATGAGGGTGTGGATCTCTCGCGGGTGGTCATCGGGCACAGTGGCGACACCACCGACATCGGCTATCTGCGCGAGCTCGCCGACGCCGGCTCTTACCTGGGCATGGACCGTTTCGGGATCGACATCCTCCTGCCGTTCGAGCAGAGAGTCGAGACGGTGGCGGAGATGTGCCGCCTCGGCTATGCGTCAAAGATGGTGCTGAGCCACGACGCGGCATGCCATAACGACTGGTTCGATGACGCCGCCTTGGCGGTGGCCACTCCGAATTGGCACTTCATGCACATACTGCGGGACGTCATACCCGCTCTGCGCGAGCGAGGCGTGACCGAGGAACAGATCAGGCAGATGACCGTCGAGAATCCGAGGAGGATCTTCTCGGAGCGGAGCCCGTACTAGAGCCGGGGGCCATCCTGGCCAGCAGTGGCCCGGCGCGCAGGGTCGGAACGTAGACGCCGGGGGAGCGCTCCTTCACGGCACCCCAGGCGAGACCAGCCGAGTAGGCAATATCGTCCGCGACGGCCACCGCGCCCGTGGCAATGGCCGCCGCCGGCCTTCGTCCGGCGTCCAAGGCTTGGGCGGCACGTGCCAGCGCCAGCAGGGTCAGCACCTTGGCCAAACTGTGCCGCACCCGCCGCGAGGGCAGTGCGAGCCAGAGCGCCGGAAGGCCAAGTGCCCGCACCAGCATGGAGAGCTCGGCCGCCAGAGCGTTGAGGGCCTGTACGCGCAGCGAAGGCATCCGCCTTTCGTCCAGCCCGGCCTGCCGAGCCAGGGAGGCAAGGCGGCGTCGCGCGGCCGCAATCGCTGCGACGCGCACGGCCGTCCCCGCCAGCGGAAAGGCCGCCATCGCCGCCGTGACTTCGTCGACATGGAGGTGAGTCAGCCGGCCCGGGTGGCGCTTCACCAGCGGCGCCGCCGAGGAGCCGTAGGCCTGACGCTGCCGAAGAAAGGCGGCCGGCGTTTCCCGCGGCAGATGGCGCGCACCGTCGCTGCCCGAGTAGTAGGCGATGCCGCCCCGGGCGCGAAGCCTCCAGAGGAGATCAACGTCCTCCCCGTAGCGCAACCGCTCATCGAAGCCGCCGAGGTTGCGGAATTCATCGGCCCGAATCGCCAGGCAGGCGGTGGGCACATAGGTGGGCGAGTCGCCCGCCTCTCCGGGCGCGGCGCCCATGTCCAGCGGCGAATGCAGCTGCTCGTAGTCCGCGATCGCCCTGGCGATGGGGGAGGCCGGCTCTTGCGCGCCTGCCGCGCGCACCCGTGGTGCGGCCAGGGCCAGCCCGGGCGCCGAAAAGAGGCGCAGCAGCGCCGACAGGCCTTCGAGCGGTGCCGCATCGCTGTCCACGAAAAGTAGGACCTCGCCTCGAGCCGCGGCGGCGCCGGCGTTCCGGGCGCCTGCGGGGCCGCGGTTCGAGGCGAGGGCAAGGAAGCGCGCTCCGCTCGCGGCGGCGATTTCTCGCAGACGGCCCGCTTCGGGACTGCCGTCGCTGACCAGGACGACCTCAGTCACTTCGGGCACTTGCACCAGGCCGGCCAGGCAATCGCGAACGCCTCGGCTTCTCAGTGCTGGAACGATCGCGCTCACTCGAGGTACGGAGGCGCCTTCGGGCGCGCAAAGGCGGAGCATTCTACGCCTGGCCAGGCGGGCCAGGAGGCGCAGCTCGGGCGGAGTAAACGGGCCGAGGGTTCCTCCGGCCAGCCTTTCGCAGAGCGAGACGCCGCCGGGGCGCAGCTTGATCACTCGCGCATCGGCTTCGCCGATCAGCGCGGAGCCCTCCAGCCTTGCCCCGGTCAGTTCAAAGCGCAGATCTGCGGCGAGCGCCTCAATCAAAGACGATCATGCCGCGCAGGTTCTTGCCGTCGCGCATGTCCTGGTATCCCTCGTTGACTTGCGAAAGGGGATAAGTCCTGGTGATGAGCTCGTCCAGCTTGATGATGCCGTCCATGTAGAGGTCGAGGATGCGGGGGACGTCGAAGCGCGGGTTGGCCGAGCCGAAGAGCGCTCCCTGGACCCTCTTCTCGTAGAGGGTCAGGTCCAGAAGGCTCAAGTTGACGTCCATCCGGTCGAAGCGCCCCAGCGAGGTGACCACTGTCGTCCCGTTCTTGCCCAGCAGCGCCATCATCTGAGCCATCATCTGCCCGTCCGCGACGCCGGTGGTCATGATGGCCGAGTTGGCCATGCGCCCCCAGGTGAGATCCTGCACCAGCCCGTAGGCCTCGTCGAGGCCGGGGACGGTGTGGGTGGCCCCGTAGAGCATGGCGCTCTCGCGCTTGAAGGCGACGGGGTCGACCGCCACGATGTACTGGGCGCCTGCCACTCGAGCGCCTTGGATGGCGTTGGTCCCGATGCCGCCGGCGCCGACCACGACCACGGTATGGCCCGCGCGCACCGCCGCGGCGTAGACGGCGGAGCCGAAGCCCGTGGTCACGCCGCAACCGACCAGCGAGGCCTTGTCCAGAGGAACGTCGTCACGGATCTTGATGGCCGAACTCTCATGCACCACGACGTATGGCGAGAAGGTGCCCAGGCAGCACATTGTCCCGACTCCCTGGCCACGGGCGGTGATGCGCTGGCCGCCGGCTATCTCCGTGCCGGACACCAGGTAGGCGCCGAGTTCGCACAGGTTCTGATGGCCGGTGGAGCAGGCCGCGCAGCGACCGCAAGCGGGTATGAAGCTAAGGACCACGTGGTCGCCCTCGGCGAGGGACGTGACCCCTGGTCCAACCGCCTCGATGATTCCCGCGCCCTCGTGGCCGCCGACCATGGGGAGGGCGGCGGGCACGTCGCCCGTCAGAAGGTGCTCATCGGAGTGGCAGAGCCCGGAGGACGCGAGCTTTACGCGCACCTCGCCCGGCAACGGGTCGGCCAGCTCGACCTCTTCGACGCTCCACTCCTTGCCGACCTCCCACAACACCGCGGCCTGGGTCTTCATGGCACCCCTCGATTCAACAAAAGCCCGGCTGAGCCGGGCCGGAGTCCGTACGTATCCGAATACTAGGCGTCTCGAGGCGGGCGCTGCGGTGCAAACCGAGGCAGCCTCAGCCGAAGTCGCCGTGGCGGCCCCGCCCCTCGACGAAGCCTTGGGCCATCTCGTTCATCCGATCGCGCACCGAGACCGTCCCGTGCTGGTACTCGTTTCGCAGCGCCTCCTCGATCCCCATTTCCAGCCCCTCGTATGCCGATGCCCGATCCTGGAGCATGCAGACCTCGGGAAAGGCCGCGATCTGGCGCGCCAGATCGATTGCCGACGCAAGCGCCTGGCCCTTGGGTGCCACCCGGGTGGCGAGACCCATGCCCAGGGCCTCCTCGGCTCCGACGGGACGTCCGGTGAGGATGAGGTCCAGAGCGCGCCCCAGTCCCACGATGCGCGGGAGCCGCACGGTGCCACCGTCGACAAGCGGCACGCCGAAGCGCCGGCAGAAGACGCCGAGCACGGCATCGTCGGCCACCACGCGCAGGTCGCACCAGAGGGCCAGCTCGAGGCCACCGGCCACCGCGTATCCTTCCACGGCCGCAATGGCGGGCTTGGCGAGCATCATGCGCGTCGGGCCCATGGGCCCGTCCCCGTGGCGCTCGAAGCGGTTTCCCTCGGCGCGCGCAAGGGCCGCCAGATCCGCGCCGGCACAGAACGTGCCTCCCTTTCCGGTCAGGACCGCCACCTTGGCCGTATCATCGGTTTCGAATTCCCGGAAGGCGTGGGAAAGCTCCTCGGCGCAAGCCCGGTTCACCGCGTTGCGGACCTCGGGGCGATTGATGGCGATCACGGCCACCTCACCGTCGCGCTCGACCTCGACCAGTGGCACGTTTCCTCCTATACCTGTTCACGCAGGGCTCTGCGCAGTACTTTGCCCACGGCGGATTTGGGCAGCGGGCCACAGATCCGGATCTCCTTGGGCACCTTGTATCCGGCCAGGCGGCGGCGGGCGAACTCGCGCAGCTCGTCCTCGGTCGCCTCGCGACCCGGCCGCAGGGTCACGAACGCCACGACGGCCTCCACCCAGGTGGGGTCGGGCCGTCCGACAACACCGCACTCGGCCACTGCCGGGTGGGTGAGCAGCACGTCCTCGACCTCGCGCGGATAGACGTTGTAGCCGCCGGTGACGATCATGTCCGAGGATCTGTCGACCAGGTACAAGTAGCCTCGCTCGTCGAAGTAGCCGAGGTCGCGCGTGCGCACCTTGCCGGGCCCCAGGAAGGTCTGGGCGTTCAGCTCGGGAGCGTCGAGGTATCCGGCCATGACGAAGGGGGCCTCGACCGCTATCTCGCCGATTTCGCCGGCCGGGAGCTCCTCCCCCTCCTTGCCCAGTACCTGAACCCGGGCATCCACTGCAGGGCTGCCCGCCGAGCTGCGCAGTTCCGCCGCGGCCAGGTGATCCTCGGCCGCAAGGACGGAGATGGCCAGTGGCGCCTCGGTCTGCCCGTAGTACTGGGTGAAGATTGGGCCGAAGGCCGTCATCGCCTCCTCGATGGTCGCAGACGGCATGGGCGAGGCTCCGTAGATGACCGACTTGAGTGCCAGACGGCCGGCGTCGACAGTGGTGTTGGCCAGCAGCATCTGCAGCATGGTCGGCACCAGCGAGGCATGCGTGATCGCTTCGGACTCGCAGGCGTTGAGGTAGGAGCCGGGATCGAAACCGGGAAGCACGTGAGCCCGCCCGCCGCGCAGCCAGAAGGGGAGCACGAAGGTGCCGGAGGCGTGAATCAGTGGCGCGGCATGCACCATGACGTCGTCGCGAGCGGGAAAGACCAGGTTGGCCATGATGTTGGCCACCACCCCCGCATAGCTTGCCTGAGTGTGCAGCGCCGCCTTCAGCGTGCCGGTGGTCCCGGAGGTGTATAGGGCCAGGATGGGGTCGCCGGGTGAGTAGGCGAGCCGTGGCCGGGCGCCTCCTGCTTGGCGGGCCAGCTCCAGCAGGTCGGGCTTTCCTGCCGGGTTGGGCCCTAGGGAGTAGAGGGAGAGGCCGTCTATCGCCGCCTCCAGCTCCAGCGCCCGTTCGGTGAGCTCGGGCTGGAATACCACGCGCCTGACGCCGGCTCCGGCCACCATCGAGATGTGCTCGGCGGCGGCCAGCCGCGCATTCAGCGGGACGCGGGTGAGCCGCGCCTTCACGGAGGCGAAGTCGAGTGCCATGGTGTGCAGGTGGTTGCCGAAGAGGATCCCGACTCGCTCCAGCTGCTCGAAGCCAAGCCCGGCGAAGGTGTTGGCCAGGCGGGTGGAGAGCGCGTCGACCTCGGCG
>JAKAOC010000128.1 GCA_021823385.1 Actinomycetes bacterium | reverse complement strand
AGCCTGGCCGAGAAGGGCGAGCCCGCCCGACGTAGGGCCAGGCGCAGGTCCGAGGACATCCGGGACTACCGGCCCGCCTGAGCGGGCCCCCGTCCCACGCCGCCGGCAAACCCCGGGGCGGAGCCTCCGCCCAATCACCCCCAAGCCACAATCGTCGTCGGCTGGAACTAATTCGAGGCGGCCTCAGTGGGCCAATGCCTGGTAAAACACGAAGGTCACACCCATGGTGCATTCTGGTGATGCACTTTTGTAGGTGTGACCTCGTCAGTTTTGTATGTAACCCGTGGAGCGGGCGACGGGAATCGAACCCGCGTTCTCAGCTTGGGAAGCTGATGTTCTGCCGCTGAACTACGCCCGCGTGGTAAGACATCGTAGCCGGGGGAGGGGATCGTCTGCACGTCGTTGCGTGCGAGGCAGAGCCGTCCGCTCCGCTAGTTTTGAACAGCATGATCCTATCTGACGTCACGATCCGCGAGGAGCTCGCCGCGGGGCGCATAGTAATTGAGCCACTGGGCGAGCGGGCCGTGCAGCCGTCCTCGGTGGATCTCAGGGTGGACCGCCTCTTTCGGATCTTTCGCAACCACACCGCGAAGGTGATCGATGTGCGGGAGTCCCAGGAGGATCTGACCGAAGAGATAGATGTCGGCGATGACGGAGCATTCATCCTCCATCCCGGCGAGTTTGTTCTGGGCTCGACTCTGGAGTGGGTGAAGATTCCGCTCGACCTGGTCGGTCGCCTGGAGGGCAAGTCCAGTCTCGGGCGCCTCGGCCTATTGATCCACTCGACGGCTGGGTTCGTCGATGCGGGCTTCGAGGGGCACCTAACACTCGAACTCTCCAACGTCGCCAACCTGCCGATCACCGTCTATCCGGGAATGAAGATCGGACAGATCAGCTTCCTGAAGATGACGACTCCTGCGGCCGTGCCCTACGGAAGTCCGGAACTCGGCTCCAAGTACCAGGGGCAGCAGGGGCCAACGCCTTCTCGCAGCTATCGGAACTTCGCCGAATAGCCTGGCGCTGCTCCAATTGGCCTAAGTAAGCTACTGTTCAGTAGCATTCAGATGTCCTGAATAGCCCCATTCCCGGGCACAACCGTGGTGGCGAGGCTAGAAAAGGATTGAAGTTCGCGGCGCGACCGTTCGTTTGCGACTGCTCGCGCGCGTGGGGCACGGATGGAGGCGGGCTTGGTTCTGGTACTCGGACTCTTGTTGACTGTGGTTGGCCTTGCCATCGCCGGTAGGAGGCTCTTCTTCCTGTATCGGCTCGTCAGCTCCGGCAAGCCGGCCCCTGGTAGGACCGATGGCGCGTGGAAGCGCGTCCAGGCCGAGATAGTGGAGGTTCTGGGCCAACGGAAACTTCTGAAGAAAACGGTGCCGGGCGTGGCACACTTCTTCACCTTCTGGGGCTTCACGATCCTCCTCTTCACCATCATCGAGGCATACGGCGCCCTCTTCCAGTCCAACTTCGCCATTCCCCTCATCGGCCACGACTCCTGGCTGGGATTCCTCGAGGACTTCTTTTCGGTGGCCGTCCTTGTCGCCCTCGTGGTCTTCACCATCATCCGGATAAAGAACTCACCGGCGCGCAAGGAGAGATCCTCGCGCTTCTACGGATCCCACACCGATGCGGCCTGGATCACGCTCGGCGGTATCGCCCTGGTGGTCATTACCCTGCTCATGTATCGAGCCGCGCAGGTGAACGTAGGAGACTTCCCTTATAGCGACTTCGCCTTCGCGAGCCATCTGATCGCCAATGCCCTACGTCCGCTCGGAGTGGCCACCAACCGCGACCTGGTTTCGGTCTTCCTGGTCGGCAACGTCGCCGTGCTAATGGCGTTCCTGGTATTCGTCACCTATTCCAAGCACCTCCACATCTTCGCCGCACCGCTAAACGTCGCCTTCTCGCGGCGGCCCAAGGCGCTGGGCGCCCTGTGGAGCACCCCCAACATGGATCCCGAGCAGCTGACCGAGGACACCGTGTTCGGCGCCGGCAAGATCGACGATTTCACCTGGAAGCAGCTCCTTGATCTCGCCACCTGCACGGAGTGCGGCCGTTGTCAGGAGCTCTGCCCTGCCTGGGGCACGGGGAAGCCGCTCTCGCCGAAGCTCTTGATCATGAGCTTGCGCGATCACCTCTTCCACTCCGCCGACCGGCTGCTCGCTCCGGCACCCGCTGAAGGTGCGACTGCCACTGCGGTGGAGGCGGTGCCGCTGGTTCCCAATGTCATCGACCCTGACGTGCTCTGGGCCTGCACCACCTGCGGTGCCTGCGTCGAGGCCTGCCCGGTGGATATCGAACACGTGGACGCAATCATCGACATGCGCCGCTACCAGGTCCTCATGGAGTCGGAGTTCCCCTCCGAGGCGGGCGCCATGCTGCGCAACATCGAGAACCAGGGTGATCCTTGGGGTCTGGGAGGTTCGCATCGGCTGGACTGGACCGAGGGCCTCGGCTTCGAGGTGCCTGTGGTAACCGGGGAGCTCCCCGAGGACGTCGAGTACCTCTTCTGGGTCGGTTGCGCGGGTGCGCTGGACGAGCGGGCGCGCAAGGTGACGCAGTCCACGGCGCGGCTCCTCAACAAGGCCGGGGTTAAGTTTGCCGTGCTCGGCCCGCGCGAGTCCTGCACCGGTGACCCGGCTCGGCGCCTGGGCAACGAGTACCTCTACCAGACGCAGGCAATGCAGAACGTTGAGACGCTCAACCAGGCAAAGGTCACCAAGGTCATAGCCTCCTGCCCGCATTGCTTCAACGAGCTTGCCAACGAGTACCCCGCCCTGGGCGGGAACTTCGAGGTGATCCACCACAGCCAGCTGCTGAGCGACCTCGTGCAGAGGCGGGCGCTGGTGCCGGCCAAGGAAAGCCGGGCCAAGATCACCTTCCACGACTCCTGCTACCTTGGCCGGCACAACGGCATCTACGACGAGCCGCGCAGCGTCATCGACGCGGTGCCCGGTATGGTCCAGGTGGAGATGGACAGGACCAAGGAGCGCTCCTTCTGCTGCGGAGCCGGCGGAGCGCGGATGTGGCTGGAGGAGAGCATCGGCACGCGCATCAATGAGACCAGGGTCTCCCAGGCGCTCGAACTCGACCCGGACATGGTGTCCACGGCCTGTCCCTACTGCATGATCATGCTCGACGACGGGGTGAAGGCGAAGCAGGCCAGCGGTGAGGCCAAGGAGGGCATCCAGGTGCTCGACATCTCCCAGGTCCTCGAGCGCTCGCTCCAGGACTGATCAGTCAGAGGCGACCCGCACTCGACGCAACGTCCGGCGCGGGCCAAGTCAGAGAGCCGGCAATTGGGGCCGCTTCCAGCGGCCCCTTCGCGCCTCCCAGACGAGCTCGATGCCGGTTTCGCCGGGTGCGTCGATAGGTGAGGGTCGTTCCAGGAGCTTCTCGAACCCCGCCTTGCGCGCAACACCTTGACTGGGCAGGTTGGCGGCGTCGTTGTGGACCTCGATATAGCCGACGTCCTCTTTGGACAGGGCCCAAGCGGTGAGAGCAACGGCGGCGTGGCTGGAAATTCCCCTTCCCGCGAAGGCGGGATTGATCCAGTACCCGAGCTCGAGCCCTCCGGGGCCGATGCGGCGGTGCAGCCCTTGCACCCCGATTGCCGTCGTTCCGTGGAATATCAGGAAGTTGTAGTTGTCGCCGAGCCTGAACTCCTGGCGCCACTGGTCAATCAACCTTCGCCTACCCTGGACGCTCATCGGCTCGTAGGCAGCCCAGGGCATCCACGGCAGAAGCGAGTCGAGGCTCTCGGCAACGGCGCGCGCCAGATTCTCGGCGTCCTCCATCAAAGGCGGGCGCAGGAAGAATCCGGCGCCGAGCTCGAATCGCTCCGTCGCGCCGTTATCCGTAGGCACGCTCGTCGGCTTCTCGGAGCCGCAAGGACATGATTTCGAGCAGACGGATGGCCATGGAGGGAATTTCTTCGAGCACCGCGGAGAACTCGCGAGCGGGCAGGACGATCAAGGCCATGGGGGTGATCGCGATCACGCTCGCCGACCTCGGCTGCTGATCCAGGAGCGAGAGCTCGCCGAAATGGTTGCCGGGGCCGAGACGGGCCACTTCGTTGCCACCCTTTTCGACCTTGGCTTCGCCTTCGACGATAAGGTACAGCTCTCTGCCGGCGTGGCCCTCCTCGCAGATGACCGCGCCCGCCGGAGCGGTCGCTTCGTCACAGGCGCGCTCGAGAAGGGCTAGTTCGCGCTTCGAGCACTCGGAGAAGAGCCAGATGGAGCGGAGGTGGTCCATCTTGCTTGGGGCGGTGTCACTCTTGGCCATGGGAACAACCTATCGGCTGCCGCCCCTGAAATGGGGCCAAATGCCGGCTAACCGGCGTTGCTTGCGGCCGTCTTTGCGGGCGCCTTGAGCGGAGTGCCGGCGGGCGTGACGGCGAACCAGATGCCGCCCGCGCCTTCCGCGCTGATCTGTCCGGGGGTGGTGTCACCCGAGTAGGTGTAGAGGGGGTGGCCCGCGTAGGAGATCTGCTCACCCTTGTTGGCCGAGGTGAGTACGCCCAGATAACCTGCGAGGATTCCCCCCGAGGCCTGTGGAGCGCCATTGGTGAGCATGGGCGGGAACGCCAACAGGCAGGTTGCGTAGCATCCAGAGTGGGTGGGCGTGTCGCCAAGACGCATATAAAGCGTCTTGCCCTGCGGTGAGGCCAGCACGGGCCCGTCCGGAGACTCCTCGACCTTGATGGTGGCGGGGGCCAGCGGCAGGCCGTTTAGGTAGCCGGCGATGGTAGTCGGCGGGAACGCCGGCGTTGCGAAACCGGCGCCGTCGTAGGCGTTGATATTCGTCTGACTGGAGCCGTTCAGCGCGGGCGCGTTGGTGCCGCCTGCTCCGACGCCCGGCTTTGCGCCGAGGGAGCCGCCTTCCGGAGGCAGGGTCGAGCTATGGGTGCCACATCCGGCCAGTCCGACCGCGCTGGTTATGGCAAGGGCGATGATTGCGCGTCTTGGCATAGTCATTTGATTGTACTGTCTTTTGGCGCTCCTTCCTTTCCGTGGGCGACACCCGCAGTTCCGGGCCGCTAGGTGCCCCTTTGCTAACCTGAGCAGGGTGCACCTCGGTATCGGCGATGTAGAGCTCCTGGTGGGGGGAATTTTGGGAGCTTGGCTTATCGCCAAGCTCATGTCCTCCTGGTTCGGGCGCTTCATCCCCTTCCCGGCCATGGCGCTCGAACTCGCGCTCGGCTTTGCGCTGGCCCGGTTGCACTTGGCGGGCACACCGGTGGGATCGCCGGCGTACTTGGTGGGAGAGGCCGGCGTGGTGGCCATCATCGCCGCCGGCGGGACTCACTCGCTGGGGTCCGGGTCCGGACCCCTGCTGCGCCGCGCCGGGTTCATCGCGGTCGCCGGCGTGACACTGTCGATAGTCCTCATCGGATCTGTCTTCGCCGGCTTCTCGTGGAGCACCAAGGCGGCCCTGGTGATCGCACTCGCACTCGCGCCCTCTTCCGCCGGCGTGGCCAGCCGGGTTCTCGTCGAGCGGGCGGCGAACCACACCCGCCAGGCAAGGACGTTCTTCGTCACCGCGGTGCTGGACGACATCCTCGGCTTGGCCGGCCTGGCGGTGATTCAGGTGGCCCTGGCCAAGGGTGGACTGAGCGCGGGGCTGGGAGTCCTTGGCGACATCGTCGCGATCATTTTGGCTGCGGCGGCATACTTTTTGATGTCACGCCGCCCCGGCCGCTCCTTCGGACGCAACAGCCAGCTGGCGGCCTGGGGGGCGATCGCCCTTGCGGCCGTTATCGCCGAGGTGATCGGCGCCTCTCCGATCGTCACCGCCTTCGCCCTGGCCGCCGGGCTCTCCCATGCGCTGAAGGGCGGCGAAGTCACCGGCTACGTCGAGAAGGGCGGCTTCATCCTGCTGCCCCTGTTCTTCGTGGCTCTGGGGGCCATTGCCGGCTCCTACCCGGCAAACCTGGGTAGCGCCATACCCGTGGCCGTGGTGGCGGCGATAGCCGCTCTGCTCGCCAAGGTGGTGGCGGCACGCCTCGGGTACGGGGGGCGCGGCTTCCTGGGCGTGGCGGTGATGCTCGCCCCGCGGGCCGAGATCACCTTCGTGATCGCCGTGGCGGCGCTCCAGGCGGGCGCCATCCATGCCGACGCCGTATTCGTGATCGCCTTGGTGGCGGTGCTGCTCGGTACCGGGGCGTCATTGGCTCTCGCCGAGCATCTGGTGCTCGAGGAGTAACCGCTAGCCGAGCCAGTGGGTGCGGGTCGCGTTGAGCTTGTCGTCGACGTCGTAGACGATGGGCACGCCGTTGGGGATCTCCAGCGAGGGGATCTCCGCCTCGGAGATGCCCTCCAGGTACATGATGAGCGCCCGGATCGAGTTGCCGTGCGCCGAGACCAGAAGCGACATCCCGGCGCGGAGCTGCGGGACCATCACGTCGTAGTAATAGGGGAGCATGCGCTCGCGCACGTCGGCCAAGCACTCGGCGTCGGGCACCAGCTCGGGGGGGACGTCGGCGTAGCGAGGGTCGTGGACCGAGTGGGTGGGATCGGACCGGTCGAGAGCGGGCGGACGCACGTCGTACGAGCGTCTCCACAGGTGCACCTGCTCCTCGGAATACTGCTTGCGCATCTCGTCCTTGTTCAGCCCCTGCAGGGCGCCGTAATGGCGCTCGTTCAGGCGCCAGTGCC
The DNA here is from genome assembly GCA_021823385.1 of Actinomycetes bacterium. The sequence continues at coordinate 100 of JAKAOC010000128.1, read as the reverse complement.
TCTGCACGGGCAGCCACGTCCGCCCCATCTCGCGAAGCGCCAGGTCCGCGGTGCGGATGGCCCGGTCGAGGACGGAGGTGTGGACCAGGTCGGGAGCCAG
>JAKAOC010000127.1 GCA_021823385.1 Actinomycetes bacterium | reverse complement strand
TCCTCGCCGGGCTAGGCTTGCAGGCCGAAGTCCGCTTTCAGACCTCGAGATCGGCCCGGAATTGATTCGCCTAGTTGTCACCGACCTGGACGGTACCCTGCTCGACGAGAAAGGGCAGGTTAGCCGAGAAAACGTGGACGCGGTTGCCACCTTGGCGGAGATGGGAATCCCGACTATCGCTGCCACCGCCCGCTCGCCCCGCTCGGTGCGAAGGATCTCCGCCTCTGCGGGCCTGGGGCCCTTGGCGATCTGCGCAAACGGCGCGGTGGTATATGACCTCCAAGGCTCAAGCGTGCTGACCCATGAGCTGATTTCGGCCCCGGTGGCGGCAGAGGTCATCGGCGTGGTGCGCGAACGCGTGCCAAGGGCAATCCTCGCCGGTGAGCTTCTCGAGGAGTTCTTCGCCGAGCCGGGCTTTTTTTCGCGACCGATTCCCGGCCTCGACGTGCCCGAGATCAAAGCAATCGAAGATCACATCGGCCCAGGCGCTACCAAGCTCATCGCGCGGCAGTCCGGACGGAGCTCAGAGCAGCTGCGCGATGTACTCGGCGAGCGGCTGTCGCCCCTGGTGGACATAACCGTCTCCGGCCCTGACTGGATCGAGTTTGCCAAACACGGCGTCTCGAAGGCCTCCGGCATCCTGGAAGTCTGCAGGATTCTGCAGATCGACCCCGAAGACGTTGCCGCCGTCGGCGATCAGCGCAATGACCTGACGATGCTCCGGCTAGTCGGGCACCCCTTGACCGTGGCCAACGCCCACCCCGAACTCTTCGATCTTGCCGGCGAAGTGCTCCCCCACCACAACCACTCCGGGTTCGCCGCCATCGTCGACTACGTTGCGGCTCAGAAGGTCGGTTAGCCGTTCTTCGCCGTCGTCGAGGTCGTGCTGCTCGGCGACTCCGTTGTTGAAGTCGACGCAGTGGTCGAGGTGGTGCTGCTCGGCAGCTCCGTTGTTGAAGGCGACGCAGCGGCCGAGGTGGTGGTTGTCACTTTGGTGGAAGTCGTCGTCGTACGGGGAAGCGTGGTGGCCACGGCCGAGGGAGTCGAGGTCGTCGTAGACGGCACTATCGCGTAAATGGGCGGCGACGCCGGTGCAGGGATCGGCTTCACGGCAAGGTAAAGCGCCAGGGTGGCCACGAAAGCGACCAGGAGGATGATGGTCGATCGACGCGGCATCCGCATGTGGCGCACGATCTGCGTGGCGGGCTGCTCCGGTCCCCCGGCAGGCTGATTGCCCTGCTCGGGCTTGGGCTCACGGTCCACTGGGCGTCGCATTCGCGTTAGGGCTCGGTTCGACCAGCACTCCCAGCTTGCCTAGCCCACTCAAACCCTTGAAACGCAGCTCGCGGGCCACATCCCACTGTTGGGCAGGCAGCGTCTTGGCGAGCATGCGTACGGTGGCCACCCCTGCGGCGATGGCCTCGATGCCCGAAACGGTTATCGGTCCGACCAGAAATCCCGACCACTTGGAGTCATCCATCACCTCTGCGGCAATCGACTCCAGCAGCGAGCGCACCTGCACGAAGTCCGACGACTGGCGGACAGGGAAGTCCACCACCACTTGTGACCAGTCCCTCGACAGGTTGACGACCTGAAGTATTTGGGAATTGCCCAATATCACCTGTTCGCCCGCGACCGTCCTCAGCCTGGTAATGCGCAGTGTCACCTCTTCCACAGTCCCTGAAATGCCAACCAATGCACCGGGCTGGCCCACGCGAATGACGTCGCCAACGCCGTACTGCCGCTCGGCGAAGATGAAGAAGCCTGCCAACAGGTCCTGCACTACGCGTTGGGCTCCAAAGCCGAGCGCGACGCCCAGAACCGTGGCCGGTGCCACCAGGGTGGTGATGGGCAGGTCGAAACGGAGCAGGACCAGCACGAAGGAGATGCTGTATATGAGCGCGACCGACGCCCACTCCAGCGCTTGCACCACCGCCGCCACGTGCTTGTTCCTCTCCGAAAGCACGTATTCGTCGCGAATCTGCTGCTTTGCCACCTTGCTCAGGTGATCCGAGATCCTGGTGCCCACATAGTGCGCGGCCCGGGCGAGCAATATCGACGCCAGCACGATCAGGACGACCTCAAGCCCCTTGCCCCTTGCCCAGGTCAGGTACTGCATCTTCAGCTCGGTGAGGTTCACGCCCTCATAGCCTAGCGGGCGGCCCCTTTCAGAAGGGGTTCCACTCCCCCGCTGCTCAGAGCCCGTTCGAGAAAAGCACCGTCCGCTGCGCCATCGCATTCGGGTACGTGCCTGGGGCCGCCATGGCGGTTCGGCCCCTGGCGCCGTAGTGACTCTTGCGGCAATGGGCCCGAGTGCACATGGACGCCACGGGCTCTATCCGGGTTCCCAATACCGTTCGCTGCAGCTGATGGCAATGATGGTGCCAGGAGCGGCATTCATGGCTCCCGATCCCCGCAGGCCGTACACCGCCCCATCCATGGGCGAGCGCCAGCGGCTGTCATCGCACACCCCCGACCGAAGAAGCCCGGTCCAACGCAATGAGAGGTGCGGCCGCTGCACTCCCCAGCGGGCACGGTGACCGAAAGTCCGGCGGGCGGAGCCGCTGCAAGGCCACCTCAGTTGGAAATGGTCGGAAGAAAGGGCGTCGTCCTAATGAAGCCGGCCGTTTTGGATCCGATGCATTCAGGTCAGGTATGGCGGCGACGTTTCCCACCAGGAAAAACAAAAGACCAACAGGCGTCGATCTGGTGGAGCAACCTCTCCTTGTCCGGGCAAGGAGATCTGAGCCCAGGCGCGCGGCGGGCTCAGGCGAAGACGTGGAAGCGCGGCTCGAACTCCGAATCCCACGCTGGGATATAGGCCTGGTCGGGATCCCACGCTGGGACTTCGGCTTGGTCGGGCCCGGAAGCCGTCGAAAACAGAACAATGGCCGTCGGCACGCCGAGTGCTATCGAAACCAGGTCCCGCAGCTCGTCTCTGGCTCCTCCTGGAGTGGCGGCCACGGCCGCAAGCTCCGCGTCGTCGACCAGAACGGCCTGCCAAAGATTGCTGGCAAGCCTCCTCATCCTGATCTCCAAAATCACCGCGGCCGTCTCGCTGGCAATGCTCATATATCCAGGATCGTCCCCTAGATGAAGATCTTTAGTACGCTAAAGCGAGAATCCTCTCAGAATTCCGTGCCAGGGAGGCGAAGCGGGGCTATTAATCCGGGGCGAACCCCAGGGGCCTCAGGGGCGCGGCCCCGACGAAACCGGTCGCGTCCACGCATACCCCTCTCGAGCGGCTGAAGCTGTAGTAGCCCAACTGCCCGAAGCGCCGGGCCAGCGAGGCTGCAAGCTCGTCCGAGGCGGAGAAGAAGGCAGTTCCCGGCTCTTCCCACCCATCGGCTGAACCCCGGCTGGGGAAGAAGCCGACCCCCAGGCGGGATAGGCGGAGAAGCATTCGAGCCTGGTCCAAACGATTGAAGCGTGCCTCGCGCTCCTCGGCACCTGGGTTCCAGGCGGTGATTACATAGAGGCGATCACCGGTGGCGGCCCGCCCGGATCCAAATGCGGCCGCGAGGTCGCGGTATCCTTCGAGGGGGTCGAAGAGAACCAGCTCCGCACCGGAGACAACCATCTCCACCTTCACATGAGCCCAGAGTTCCATCAGCTCAGATATGGTGCGGCCGCTGTCACTCGCCATAGAGGCAAAACTAGCCCTTGCTCTCCGCGGGGCCGCAGCCTCGCCGAGGGCCCGGCCAGCCGGGCCGCGGGACAGGCGAAAGGTCCACCCGTGCCGCCACCGCAACCCTCTAGAGTGGTGTTTCAATGAATCACGGCTCTTCTCGACGCAACACGCCCTCGCCAAAGTCCCACCCGCTGCGGACAGCCTCGCGCCTCCTGCTGATAACCGCCATTGCGGCACTCTTGCTGGCCGCCCGGCCACCGTCCGTGCCTTTGGCGCGCTCCGCCCGGGTCGTCTACTCGACGTCTCTCTTCGACGCCTTCGGAGCAGTTCCGGCACTTTCGGCGCCCAGTGCGAGTCCGAGCTCGGTCATCGTGGGGGCGGCGGCGACCAAGGGCGGTCTCGGTGCTGTGCTTGCGGCTGCCGACGGGAGCGTCTATGCCACCGGCAATGCCCAGCTCTTCGGTTCGATGGCCGGAAAACAGCTCTTCGCGCCCATCGTCGGAATCGCCCTCACCCCTGACAACCAGGGCTACTGGCTTGTCGGCTCCGACGGGTCGGTCTTCGCCTTCGGAGACGCGCACCTCTATGGCTCGATGGCCGGCACCACATTGAACGCGCCTGTCGTCGGAATCGCCGCAACCGCTAACGGAGCAGGCTATTGGCTGGTGGCCGCGGACGGGGGGATCTTCACCTTCGGTGATGCCACCTTCTACGGCTCCATGGGCGGCCAGCACCTCAACGCAGCGGTGGTGGGGATGCAAGCGACCTCCACCGGAGCCGGCTATTGGCTGGTGGCCGCGGACGGGGGGATCTTCACCTTCGGTGATGCCACCTTCTACGGCTCCATGGGCGGCACGATACTCAACGCGCCGGTGATGGGAATGGCGCTCTCGCCGGATGGCAAGGGCTACTGGCTGGTCGGAAACGACGGAGGGGTCTTCACCTTCGGTGACGCCGTCTTCCACGGCTCGCTCGGTGCACAGATTCCAAACACCCCGATCAACGGCATCCTGAGCGCGCCGGGCATTGATGGGTACTGGCTCCTCTCGCCCGACTCGCTCACCTACTCGTTCACGCCGACGCCAAACGAGCGGCTCCTGCCCGCCTCGACGGCCATCGTGAACGCGGCGGCCTCCCAGATCGGGCCGGCCACACAGGCAAACTTCTGCAACCCCTACGGCCCCTGCGAAGAATGGTGCGCCCTCTTTGCAGCCTGGGCATGGGACCGGGGCGGAATCCCGGCTGTCTCCGACGGCTTCACCGGCGACCTCTACCAATGGGCGGCGACGCACACCAGCGTCATCTCGGCCAACCAGACACCCGCCGCCGGGGACATCGTCTTCTACGGCACCGGGCCACAGAACACCGAGACCTCCGTGCATGACGGGATCGTCGTCCAGACCTGGCCGGATGGGAGCCTGATCACGGTGGAAGGCGACTCGGGACCTGGGCCGGCGGGATGGCTTGGCGTCACGGTGAACGGCCCCTTCCAGGCCCAGCGTTCCCTCGAGGCAAACGGGGACCCGATCTACGGATACGGGGAACCGAGCTAACAGGCTTTCGCACCACCCGCCCGGCTCTTCTTGCACTTGTGCAAGTATTGAAGCAGGAAAGGGGGCGTAATGGACATCCTGGATCATTCCGCCAAGCTCTGGTCCGGGGAGGAGGGCCTGGACGGGAAGCATGCCTGGAGCGCGGACAACACCCTTTACGAGGTGGACGAAGGCATCGCATTCGTCCACTCCTTCGCCAATGCAAGCGTGCTTCGCACATCCGACGGTCTGATGATGGTGGACACCGGCGGGTTTCTCACCGCCGGCGAGGTGCACCGCCGGGTGCGCTCCTGGAGTTCGCTGCCCCTGAAGGTGGCCGTGTACTCCCACGGCCACATCGACCACGTTTTCGGCGTCCCCCACTTCGAAGCCGGCCAGGCAGAGCCGGTCGAGGTGATCGCCCATCGGGGGGTGGCACACCGCTTCGCCCGCTACGAGGAGAGCCCGGGCTACAACGGCGTGGCCAACAGCAGGCAGTTCCAGCTCCCCGGCCTGCAATGGCCGACCGATTACCGCTATCCCGACACTGACTACGAGGTCACCTACACCTCCAGCCTCGGCGAACTTTACTTCGAGCTGCACCATGCCCGAGGTGAGACCGATGACCATACCTGGACGCACTTCCCCGATCGGGGCGTGATCGCCTGCGGAGACCTTTTCGCCTGGGTCACGCCCAACGCAGGCAATCCCCAGAAGGTTCAGCGCTACCCGAGGGACTGGGCACTTGCGCTGGAAGAGATGGCGGCGTTGGAGCCCGACCTCCTGCTACCCGGCCATGGCCTGCCCTTGGCCGGCAAGGAGCGGATAGCCACGACGCTGCGCAACGCGGCAGCCCTGCTGCGCTCGATCTTCGACCAGACCCTCGAGATGATGAACGCGGGGCTGACGCTGAACGAGATCCTGCACAGCGTGAAGGCGCCGGAGGAGCTGATCAACTTGCCCTACCTGCGGCCCGTCTACGACGAGCCGGAATTCATAGTGCGCAATGTCTGGCGCGAGTTCGGGGGCTGGTACGGCGGAGACCCCGCAGAGCTCAAGCCGGCCCGCAAGGATGCGCTGGCAAGAGAGCTGCTCTCGTTGATCGCGGACAAACGTACCTTCATCTCCCGGGTGGAGGAGCTGAGCGACTCGCCCGTCGATGCCGACCAGCGGCTGGCAGGGCACCTGGCCGAACTCGCCTACCGGGCCGACGCTTCGGATCCGGACGCCAGGGCACTGCGCGCCCGCGTATTTCGCAGGCGAGCCGAACTCGAGCTTTCCCTCATGTCCAAGGGGATATTCAACTCGGCGGCCATGGAGGCCGAGACGGACCCGAAGCAGGGCTGACACCTCCCCGGACTGACCCTTGCCCTGGCTTCGAATAGCATTCCTTGCCTAACCCGATAAGGAGCGCACAGCCATGCTGACACCCCAGGACATAGAGCTCCTCAAGGAGCCCCAGATCGCCATCGTCGCCACTAATGCGGTTGGCAAGGCCCCACAGCAGACGCCGGTATGGGTCGACACGGACGGCGAGTACGTTATCTTCAACACCTCCAGGGGCCGCATCAAGCACCGCAACCTGACGGGGGATCCGCTGGTGTCCGTCTGTGT
>JAKAOC010000126.1 GCA_021823385.1 Actinomycetes bacterium | reverse complement strand
TCTGCCGCGAAAGGCGACGTCCAAGACCCTAGCCTCGATGGAGGGCTCGTCGGCGTCGGATATGCCCAGAGCGAACGGCCGCAGGGCGACGGTGGCCATATCGCCGGGCTCGAGCCGGCCCACCATCCTGGCGCGCAGCACAGCCGACGCGCTTGGCACCTCCACCTCGACCAGGCCGGGAGCCGGGTTTGCCAAAACCTTTCCCGCGAGCTCGCCGGCCAGCCCGGTGAAGCGCGCGATGAAGGGGTTCACCGGCCGCTGGTAGATATCTTCGGGTTCACCCATCTGTATCAGGCGACCTCCCGCCAGAACGCCGATCTTGTCCGCCAGTGCGAACGCCTCGGCCTGGTCGTGGGTGATATAGATGACGCTCGCGTTGGTTTCGCGAGTCAGAGTGGCGATCTCGAGGCGCAGCTTTTCTCGGAGGTCGGCGTCCAAGTTGGAGAGAGGCTCGTCGAAGAGGACCAGCCCGGAGTGGCCCACCAGAGCGCGCGCAAGCGCGACCCGCTGCTGCTCGCCGCCGCTCAGCTCACCTGGATAACGGCCCTCCTTGCCTCCGAGGCCGACTCGGGCGAGCATTTCAGACGCCTTCTCCTTGCGGTCCCGTGAGCCGACTTTGGCGCGCTTGAGGGCAAAGGCGACGTTGTCGAGGACCGTCATGTGTGGCCAGAGCGCGTAGTCCTGGAAGACCATCGAGACGCCCCGGTCCTCCGGGGCGACGTGCAGGCGATCTCCGGCCACCTGGCGGCCGAAGATCTCGATGCTGCCACGGTCGATCCGCTCGATGCCGGCGATGGCGCGAACGATGGTGGATTTTCCCGATCCCGATGGCCCGAGCAGCACCACGAATTCGCCATGGCCAACTTCCAGGCTCATCTCGCCTATGGCGTCGCGCTTGCCGTCGTAGCTCTTGGCCACGCCACGCAGAACGACTGCCGGCGCCTGGCCTGCGGTCAACTCAGTCATCGATCATGCCTCCCATCTTTTGCCAGCCGCGCGGTGCGAGCAGGCGATACAGTCCGTTGGCCACCCCGATCACGACCAGAGCGGCGGTGAGGGCGATCACGGACATCGCCGTGCCTCCGCCGTAGTCGTATCCCGCGGTCAGCTTGTTTATGGCGACCGAGAGCGGCAGGGATCCTGGTGCATACAGAAGCTGCGAAAGAGGGAGTTCGAGCAGTGTCTTGGCGAAAGTGAGCAGCCATGCGGAGAGAAGCGCCCGGGAAAGGATGGGCGCCACCGTCCGCATCCACGCCCGGATCGGAGTGGCTCCGTGCACCCTTGCCGCCATGGTCATGTTCGACTGCACCTGGGCAAGTGGGCCGACCAGGATGCGCGAGGTGGCCGGCAGTGCGGATGCCAGGTAGCCGAGGAAGAGCAGTTTGGAGGTTCCGTAGAGGTTTATGCCGACGTCGGAGAGGAAGGGCTGGTTGTAGCTGAAGATGTAACCGGCCCCGAGCACGATCCCGGGCAGGGCCACTGAGCCGATCAAGAGCAGATCCAGGGCACGGGCCGCGGCTCCCTGATCGCGACGCGCAAGGATGCGGGCCAGGTAGGCGCCGAACGCGATGGTTGCTGTAGCCGTCGCAAATGACATCCATGCTGAGTAATGAAGAGGGGATCCGAGCAGAGTGGTCGAAAGGACACGGCGGTAGTTGGAAAGGGTCAGCGTCGCCGCGCCGACCTGGCTGCCCAGGCCGGCGGTGAGCGACGCGCTCACCAGGCCGAGCACCGGCACGCAAATGGCAAGAAGGAAGACCGTGCCCAGGATGGCGTAGAGGATCCAGCGCGCCGTGCCGGCCACCTCCACGCGCTTTGCGAAGCGGCGGCGCCCGCTGACGATGGCGTAGCTCTTGGACTTGGTAAGGCGGCGTTGGAGATAGACGGGCACCAGCGCCGAGGCGACCAGGAGCCAGCCGATGGCGGCCGCGTTGGGAAAGTTGACCGGAAGCGCGTCGATGGAGCTGTAGAGGGTGTACGTGGCGATGGGGAAGTGCGCATTGGCGGCCAGGGTGTAGGCCACGCCGAAGTCGCTCATCGACTCCGCGAAGACGATGGCGAAGGCGCTGAGCAGCGCCGGAGCCAAGAGTGGCACCACCACGCGCAGCGAGTCCAGGCGGGAGCCCGAGTGGACCCGGGCCGCGTCTTCGAGCTCCGCGCCGACGTTACCCAAAGTGGCGCTGACCGCCAGGTAAGCGAAGGGCAGGCCCGACATCCCGAGAACGAATGCCACTCCGAGGGGCCCGAAGAAGAGGTGGTAGATCGGGGCGGGATCAAGGCCCGAGCGTGCCAGGACGCCGGCCGGCTCCAGCAGCCGCTGCCAGCCCTCGGTCGTGAGGTAGGTCGGCACCAGCAGCAGGAACCACATCGACACCGACCAGACGCGCACTCCGCGGAGATTGGTGCGCCGCGTTATCCAGGCGCTGAGCAGGCCGAGTGCCGAGGCGATGACCGCTGCGGCAACGGAGACAAGGAGCGAGTCGACCATGCCCCGAAGCGAGGCGCCCTGCAGCGCGAAGCGGATCGGAGAGAGGCTGAAGAGCGGGCCGCCGGTCGCGAATAGTCCTGGCATGAAAGCCAGGAGCAGGAAGAACAGGACCGGAAGGATGAGTACTGCGGCAAGCAGAGCAGCGGTTATCGCCGCCCAGGGCCCCCGGTGGGCCGATCGCCACCGCTTGCGGGGCTCCAAGGACGGGGCGGGTGTCCGCTCGAGCAGTGCTTGTCTGGAACTCATTGTCTCTTTCTGGTCCGGAATGCAAAAAAACGCAAGAGCCCCTGCGCGCCTCCCTGCGCAGGGGCTCTTGCAACCACGGGCAAGGTCAGTTGACGATGCTCGAGCTGAACCAGCCGTTGATCGCGTTCTCCTGCGCGCCCCACTTGTACGGGTTGATCACCTGGTACTTGACGCCCGACAGGCTGGGGACCGCGCTCTCGGGGCTTATGCCCTTGAGCACCGGCCAGTAGAGGGAATCGCCGGTCGGGTCGCCGCTCAGCTGGACCTTCTGGCCGGCCGGGGAGAGCACGAACTGGGCGAACTTCTTAGCCTCGGCGATCTCGGCGGCGGGAGCCTTGGCGTCGATCCCGATCACCCCCGGAAGCAAGGTGGAGGGAGGCAGGAAGGCCGTCTTTATGGAAGGATCCTTGATCGATGCGCCAATGCCGGCCGAGCTCTGGATCAGAGCCAGCTTGATCTGGCCGGTCGCGAGCGCGTGCAGGGTGTCGCCGTTGGTCTGGAAGACCTGCAGGCCGTTCGCCTTCAGCTGGCTGTAGAACTGCTCGCCCTTGGCGACTCCGCCCAGGTAGTTCATCATTCCCGCAACGAAGGGGAAGGTCGGCCCCGAGACTGCGGGGTCGTTCATGCCGATCTGGCCCTTCCACTTGGGTGAGAGCAGGTCGGACCAGGAGGTTGGAGGAGCGGTCACCGTCTTGGTGGAATAGACGAGAGTTCCGGCCATGGTCAGTCCGGTGGGGATGTAGCTCTTGTCCGCTGGAATGAGCTGCTGGGCCGCGCTGGTCCAGTTGACGTTGGGCTCCCAGTTCCTGAGGAGATAGTGCTGCTGATCGAGGGCGGCAAAGGCCTCGTCGCCGTCGACCCAGAGCACCCCCCACTTGGGGTTGGCGGCTTCGGCCTGAACGCGGGCAAGGAGCGGGCCGGTCGAGTCGTCGACCAGGGTGGTCGGTATGCCGGTCGCCTTCTGGAATGCGGCGGTCATCGCCGAGTCGTAACCCTGGGCCGAGTAGACGACCAGGGGAACCTTGGCGGAGGACGTGGCCTGCGAAGACGAGGTGGACGCTGAAGCGCTGCTGCCGCATGCGGCGGCGAGCATCGGCAGTGCGGCTGCCGCGAGTCCGAGTCCCAGCTTCGTGCGTGCCGGGTTGCTCTTCTTGGTGTTGATGTTGTTTATCACGGCACCACTTTGCACGGCGCACCTTTCCGTAAGGTGAAGCGCGGGTGAACCTTGGGGCTCCGAGAAGAGAATTCTTTCCGAAGTTTTTCTTTGCCGGTTGCCAAGAGCCCTTAGCCATGGCAATCCCGGCCGGCGGAAGCCGCATTTACTATGAGATGATGCTCCAACCCGATCAGTCGTATCTGGCCGACCTAGCCGCATTGGCCTCGGGCCCGGGGATCGGGGTCTGCTTCGTCTGTGCCGGAAACATCTGCAGATCACCTATGGCGGAGGCCATTGCCCGGGTTATGGCCGATGCGGCGTCCCCGTTCTCGGCCACCTTCGAGAGCGCGGGAACCGGCGGCTGGCATCAAGGTGACGACGCGGACCCGCGCACCAGGGCGGCCCTCGCCCGCGCGGGTTACTCCCTCGTCGGGCATCACGCTCGGCGTTACCGGAACGAGTGGACGGATTCGCTCTCACTGGTGGTCGCGCTTGACACCGAGAACCATCGCGACCTGGCGTCTCTTCCCTCGCTGCGCCACGATCCGAAAAAGCTGGTCTTGCTGCGCGCCTTCTCCCCGGATCGCAAGGGTGGCCGTGGAGACCTCGACGTCCCCGACCCTTACATGGGCGGTGCTGCCGACTTCGACTTCTCGTTGCGAATCATCGAGGAGTCCCTAGCCGGGCTGCTGGGTGCGCTCGGGGCCCGCTTGCCTGGCTGAGGCGATTCCTCTTTGCCCGCCTGGGCAGGCGTGGGTGCGATAGGTTTCTAGACCGTGGAGCCTGAGACGACATCGAGGAGCATGCGCTTGGCCGCCGAGTTGCGCGCCGAGTCCGATGAGCTGGCCGAGGTGCTCGAAAACGTCGGCGCCGATGACTTCGAGATTCCCACTCCGGCGGAGGGATGGGACGTCGCCGACCAGGTGGCCCATCTCGCCTACTTTGACCGCGTGGCCGTTCGCGCCATCACGGATCCGGACGGATTCGCCTCCTGGCTGGCCAAGGTCGCCCCGGATCCCTCGGTTATGGAGGCCGGTCAGGCGGAGCTGGCGGCACTGGCGCCGCGGCAGCTGCTAAAGGAGTTCGCGACGGCCCGTGCCGAATACCTCGAGGCGGCCGTGTCTCACCCGGGAGAGCGGCTGGCCTGGTTCGGCCCGGCCATGAGCACCGAGTCCATGACGACGGCCAGGCTCATGGAGACATTCGCCCACGGCGCCGACATCCGCGATGCCCTTGGCGAGCAGATCTTCTTCTCCGAGCGTCATTTGAACATCGTCTATCTCGGCTATCGCACCATCGGCTTTTCCTTCCGCAACCGTGGTTTGGAGCCTCCCTCCGGGGACATCGAAATCCGGGTCTCTATGCCAGACGGGTCCGAGCGCAGCTTCGGCGAGGCGTCGGTGGACGCGGCCGGACAACCCAACCTGGTTTCCGGCTCGCTGGGGGACCTGGCCCTGCTGGTCGTGCAGAGGCGCAACGCGGCGGACCTGAACCTGGAGGTCAGCGGGGATGATGCGCGCCGCTGGGTGGCGATTGCCCAGGCCTTCGCCGGGCCGCCCGGACCGGGACGAGCGCCCAAGGGCGACTGAGCACGCGCCGCGTGCTCGATCAGCAACCAGAGAGAGGAACTGAGACAAGTGAAGCTTGCACTGCAGATGGGCTATTGGTCGTCCGGGCCACCTTCGGGGGCGGAAGAGCTGGTCCTGGAGGCGGAGAAGCTCGGGTTCGACGCCGCCTTCACTGCCGAGGCCTACGGATCAGACGCGCTCACTCCACTCGCCTGGTACGGAGCCAAGACGACGCGGATCCGCTTGGGAACCGCCATTATGCAGCTTTCCGCGCGCACGCCCACTGCCGCAGCCATGGCCGCCATCTCCATGGATCACCTCTCCGGCGGACGCTTCATCATGGGGATCGGGGCCTCCGGCCCCCAGGTGGTCGAGGGATGGTACGGGCAGCCGTATCCCAAGCCGCTCAAGCGCACCCGGGAATACGTGGAGGTGGTGCGCAAGGTGATCGAGAGGGAAGGGCCCGTCTCCTACGCGGGCGAGTTCTACCAGCTGCCCTATCCGGGTGGGCTGGGGGTGGGCAAAGCCCTTAAGTCGACTGTCCATCCGCTGCGCAGCAATATCCCGATTTGCCTGGCCGCCGAGGGTCCGAAGAACGTGGCACTGGCTGCGGAGATTGCCGACGGATGGTTTCCCTTCTGGTTCTCGCCCAAGAGCGACACCTTCTATCGGGAAGCGCTTGCGGAGGGATTCGCCAAGCGTACCGACGGTCGTGATCCTGCCGCCTTCGAAGTCATCTGCCCGGTACCGGTGGTGATCGACGACGACATCGAGAAGGCAGCTGACGCCATCCGCCCGCAGATGGCGCTCTACATCGGCGGCATGGGCGCCAAGAACATCAACTTCCACGCCGAGGTCTTCGTGCGAATGGGATACGAGCGCGAGTGCAACCTGATCCAGGAGGCATTCCTATCGGGGCGCAAGGAAGAGGCGATGGCACTCATACCGAGGTCCATGATCGAGGACGTGGCGCTCGTTGGACCCGTTGCCAAGGTGAGAGACGACCTGGACCGCTGGCGTGAGACTTCGATCACGACCCTGGTCATCGGCGGCAGCATCTCCTCGATCCGCCAGATTGCCGAGCTGGTCCTGGGGTGAGCTTGCTCCGGTTCCGGCCGTCCGAGCTTGGCCGGCCGGTTGGCGGGTAGCCGTGACGCGGTCCGTCATGCCGTGCGGGGGTGGCACATGAAAATGCCCAAGCGGGTTTCCGCCTGAGACGGTCGTGGCCGAGGCTGTACTCGCCCGTGCGGCGAGCTTGAGCGCCGTATCGAGCACCTCCGGTACCTCTACCTCTATTACAAGGGTGGCGACCACTACTTCGCAAAACCGGGGCCAGCCTCGACGCTGCCGCCCAG
>JAKAOC010000125.1 GCA_021823385.1 Actinomycetes bacterium | reverse complement strand
CGGTGGGAGTGGCCGGAGGCGCTGTGGTGGTTCTGGGCACGCTCAGTGCCGGATTAGGCCGCGCCCTCTATCAGGCCCCAAGGCCGCTTTCGGATTCTCTGGCCAATTCCACTTCGCCTACGCAAGCTCCAGTTCCCACCACGTCTCCCTCCACCACCGCGGTGGGAACGGCATCAAATCCTGGTACCACCAACGCGCCGACAACCACCGGACCGAAGCCCAAGGGAACCGCAGTCGGTCCGGCTTCCGCAGTGCCGGTCGGCCATGTGGCTTCCTTCACCGATCCCGCCTCGGGTGTACCCGCCTACGTTCTGCACCCAACCAGCGCCAAGTTCGTGGCGTATTCAGCGATCTGCCCGCACGCCGGGTGCACGGTGCAATACGCGGGAAGCGATCGCTTTGTCTGCCCCTGTCACGGCTCAGCCTTCAACGCTCTGACCGGCGCGGTGCTGAACGGCCCCGCCCCTACGGGGCTCACGCCGATCCCGATAGCCGAAGGGCCGAGCGGCCAGCTCTACGCGGATGGCTAGCCCGCGACGATAGGGCGCATGGAGGCCAGCTTGGCCTTCACCTCGGCGGACTCGGATTCGGCCTCGGATTCAAGGACCAGTCCCACCCCCGCCTGGAATTCAGCCACTCCTTCGCCGATGGCCACGGTTCGGATGACCAGGTGCCATTCGCCGTCGCCGTCGGCGTCCTCGAAACCGATTGCGCCCGCGTAGTAGTGGCGCGGCTCGTCCTCGATCTCCTGTATCGCCTCGATCGCCTGGCGCTGCGGCACCCCCGCGACGGCGGGAGTCGGGTGGATTGCCAGTAGCAGGTCCAGCGAGGAGGCCTCTTGACCCTCCGCGATGATGCCTTTTATGGGCGTGCCCAGATGACAGATTGGCCCGAAGCTGGTGATCGACGGAAGTCCCGTTGCTTCCAGGCGCTGCGCGAAGGGTGACAGCCGGTCCTCGATATGGGCGACCACTACCTGGTGCTCGTGGTTGTCCTTGCCACTCCGCAATAGCTCGGCTTCGTGTCCTGCAGCAGCGGTGCCGGCCAGCGGGTGGCTCTCGAAAGAGTTTCCGGACTTGCGCACCAGGAGCTCCGGAGTTGCTCCCAGCAGGTGCAGGAACGAGAACGAGAGTGCCCCCGGATACATCGTGGCAAGCCGGGAAAGGGATCCGCACCTATCTATGTCTCCAGGGAGGTGGACACGGGCACGCCGCGACAGCACGAGCTTTTCGAACCGACCCGACCGGATCATGGCGATCGCTCGCTCGGCCTTGGCCAGCCAGGCCCCTTCGCTCTCCGTAAAGTGCAGACCCCCGACCTGCTGGGACATGTCATCAGAACTAGCGACACCGTCCGCCGAGGCTGCCAGCGCGCATCCCTGCTCCAAGAGGTCGGCAGCTTCCGCCGCGGTCGGTGCAACCGCGGAGACCAGAACGCTCTGGCCGGATGCGCGCAGGACCACCTTTGGCAGGACGAGAATGCTGGGCAGGTTCGACGGGTCGAAGGGCACCAGTCCGAAGAGGCAGCTTCCATGGGCACCGGTACCGCTCCGGGAGAGTGCCTCTGCCAGGCGGGCCCGGAATCCGGCCGGGTCGGTCGTGAGTTCGGCCGCCGTCTCGCCGAGGCCGAGCACGGTCAGGCCTGGTCGCATGATGACCGAAAGCCGACCCAACCTCGAATGTGATGCAGCTCTGAGCAGGGCGGTGGCGTCTGCTGCGATGGGCAGGTGCCGATGGGCGCCATGTATCTCCTGCGGGAGGAGCGTCGGCTGGAAATCGACGTCGATCAAGGCTTGCGTCCCTTCATTGGGCCCGCGTGGCGCTGATCACTTGGGCGGAGTGGAGGAGAAAGTATTTGACTGCGATGCTGCGGAAGCCGGCGTCACCGAGCATGGAGCGCAGTGCCGGCTCGGGCGGCAGATAGACCGTGGACTGGGGCAGGTACTTGTAGGCGTCCGAATCGGAGACCATGGCGCCGATGCGTGGCACGATGTGGTCGAAGTAGAAGCCGTGCCCGGCTTTGATCAAGGGTTGTTCGGGCCTGGCTACCTCGACCAGCGCAATGCGGCCTCCGGGCCTGACGACGCGAGCCATCTCCGCCAGGACGGTTGGAAGGGAAGTGAAGTTGCGCAAGGCGAAGCCGCATGTCAGACCGTCGAACGAGTTGTCGGCAAAGGGTAGTCGCGCCGCATCCGCCTGAACGAGACCCGCCTGGTCGCTGGCTGTCAGCATCCCGAGCGAGAAGTCCCCGCCGATGACGCGGTAGCCCATGGAGCGAAGCAAACGGACGAAATCGCCTGTCCCACATGCCACGTCAAGGGCGAGGCCGCCCGGTTCCATTGCCAGGCTCTTGGCGGCATAGCGGCGCCAGTGAATGTCCATCCCCATCGTCATAAGGCGATTGGTCAGGTCGTAGCGTGGTGATATCCGGTCGAACATGGCACGCACGAAGGCGGCCTTGTTCTCCTGCGACGGCAGTGCCGACCCGTGCGCTTCGCCCACATTCCCGGTGGCGTTCACAGCATCGGCCTTTCCTTGGCCAGGCGCAGCACGGTCTCAAGTTCTGCGGCGCCGGCAGTCTTGATCAAGCGCTCCTCGGACGTTGCCAGGAGCAAACGCTCGAAGTGCAAAGAGACCAGTTCGGCCACGGCGCTGCTCAACCGTAGGAAGCTCTCGTATTCCTCGGCGATCTCGCTCTCGTCGCGCGTCCCCGGGTCGACACGGAGGGTGTCCTCGAACAGCGTCACTGCGTCTTGGACAGTCAGGCGCATCCTTTCGTGATGTGCCTTGGCAAGTGCCAGCAGTTCGGCGAAGGGGAGACCTTGTCCGAGAAGCTGCAAGGCCAACTCGGCCATGCGGATGTCTTTGCCGCCGAAGACCTGCCGCCCTTCCTCGGTGAGCGGGATCAACAGCCCCTCGGCGATAAGCGATTGGACGATCGCCGTCGGGAGGCCGATCCGGGAGGAGAACTCATCGAAGTCCAGCCGGAGGGCGGTCACGGTGGCAAGGTCGCCGGCTTCGCGCTCGAGCCGGTCCTTGATCTCCCGGAGCGAGAGGCCACGGTCCTGCAGACTGCGGATCTTGGTAATGCGTTCGAGGTGCTCGGGACCGTAGTATGCCTTGCGTCCTTGGCGGGTGGGGTACATCAGTATGCCGCGGCTCTGGTAGAAGCGGATGGTGTCGACGCTGAGGCCGCTCAAACGGGCCAGGTCGGCAATCTCATAGCGCGCGGGCGTGGCCGTTGCCCCGCCGCGCGCCGTCAACTCGGTCGTCACTCCAATAATAGTAGTAGACGCTCAAATCAAACGAGTAATCAGCCCCTGACGGGGGCTCCGCAGTGGCGGCACTTCTCGTATGCCCGGGAGGTCGGCCGCCCGCAATTGGGGCAGGT
Source organism: Actinomycetes bacterium (assembly GCA_021823385.1). Next base: position 3,426 of record JAKAOC010000125.1, on the reverse strand, counting down.
GTACGGCGATATGCCGCGGTGGCGCAGCTTGCGCACAGCCGAGGAGAGCATACCGCCGATGGCGATGACGAAGAGAAGTTCGAGGGCGTCGCGGAAGAGCTTCATGTGCGGTGGCGCGCCGACATCGACGCGCCAATCAGGCTAATCCCGGTGCCCGCCGGATCATTCGACTACGATGCTCTCGATTCCCGGAGCCGCCGGTGGAAATTGGGGGTTCATGGCTTCCAAGGTGTCGACCAACAGGTTGATTACCGCCCAATCCCGATACCACTTGTGATTGGCGGGGACGACGAACCAAGGGGCGAAGTCGTAGGACGTCTCCTCGATGATGTGGCCGTACTGAGCCGTGAAGTCGTCCCATCGCTTGCGTGTGTCCAAGTCGGCGGCAGAGAACTTCCAGCGCTTGTCCGGTTCGTCGATTCTCTCCTGTAAGCGCTTGCGCTGCTCGTCCTTCGAGATGTGGAGGAAGACCTTCACGACGGTGGTCCCGGATTCCGTCAGGTGCTCTTCGAAGGCGCGGATGGCCTTAAGTCGCCTCTTCTCCTCATCGGCATCGATGAGGTCAAGGACGTGCGTGGCCACGACATCCTCGTAGTGGCTGCGGTTGAAGATGCCGATCTCGCCGCGGCGGGGGAGCGCTCGATAGATTCGCCATAGGAACTCGTGCTGGAGTTCTTCGCCGATCGGGGCGCGGAAGCCACTAACCGTGACGCCCTGAGGGTTTACGCCTCCAAAGACCCGACGGATGGTGCCGTCCTTGCCTCCGGTATCCAGCGCCTGAAGAACGAGCAGCAGCGAGCGCCTGGATTCAGCCCACAGCCTGCCCTGCAGCGCCTCCAGGCGGAGGTGGAGGGCCAGGATGGACTGGTCCAACTCGGTCTTGCCCTGGGTTACTCCAGGGGTACTCGAGCACTCGAGCTTGGCCAGGTGGAAACCTGAACCGGGCTTGACGCGCAGGTGCTGTTCGGCATGAGAAAGTTTCGTGGCTCCACTTCCCTGAATAGAAAATTGCCCAGGCCCATCGGCGGGCCGGCAATATTACGAGAGTCGTTCTTCAGAGATAGTAGCGGAATACCAGCTGGGCGACAAGGGAGGGCTTGGGCGCACCTTCGACCTCAATGGTCACGTCGACGAGATTCTGCACTCCGCCCTGGAACTCCTCGATTCCAGCCACGGTCGCGCCCAGCCGAACCCTGGAGCCGGATGGCACGGGTGCTGGGAACCTGACCTTGTTCGCGCCGTAGTTGACACCCATCGCGACACCTTCCACTTGCATGACCTGGGCAAGGAGCATGGGTACAAGTGAAAGTGTCAAGTAGCCGTGCGCGATTGTCGTGCCAAATGGCCCGGACTTCGCCTTCTCGATGTCTACGTGAATCCATTGGTGGTCGCCCGTTGCATCGGCGAAGGCGTTGATCTGTTCCTGGGTCACCTGGTGATAGTCGGACCAGCCCAGGTGCTGCCCGATCATGCTCTTGAGTTCGTCGATGCCGTGAATCACTGTTGCCATGCTCATTGTCTAGCACCCTGAAACCCTGGCCAGGGAATCGAATGGCATGTCCGCCCACGCCGAAATTCTGTAAATCGGGTGCCACCACCGAGGCGAGACGCAGATACAGGCGCCTTTCGGGTACTTGGGGCGGTTCCTTGGTTGGATTCGCGAGAACAGCGGCCCGGGTGGCGTGGACGACTTGGCCAAGTGGGTGACACCGAAGTTTGGCGCCTAAAGCCCCGCTTGTTTTACCAACTTGGCCAGGGGAGCAGCCCCGCTTGGGGCTTGACGATCCCGGGCGCGCAATCCTGGGACAATGCGAACCAGATCCTGAGGGCGGGCCATTGGTTCAGGAAAAGTAGACCGACTTGTACGCGCGGGAGGTCGGATGGATTAGGAAGACCACGACCACGCCGCGCACCAGCAGCGTGACAATCGCCGAGAAGTAGCTCAGTGAACCGAAATACAAGATGGTGAGAAGCACCGGCAGGGAAGCGGCCACCAGCGCCAGCCAGTAGCCCCACTTACGTTCGTTGGCCAGGCCGAAAGCGCCGATGGCTTCCCCGGCCACGAGCAAGAGGCCGAAAGCTCCACCGAACCGGAACAGGAGGTCCAGCGCGGCGTTCAGGTAGAGAAGAAGCTGAGCGGTGTTCAGCATCTGAGGAAGCGATCGGTTATAAAGGCGCATTTGTTGCATCGGTTTGGCTCCCGGGGCGCAGCTAGCGCCCCCTGGTCTTGGCTGTAGCGTCCCCAATCTACAGGAGATATGCATCCAGCTTGGTGCAGGAGGATGGGACGAGGCTCAAACCAACCTGAAAAGATCCTGCGTATCGGTGCGATCTCTGATTCGGGCTCGTCGCGAGAACTGCGTTTGAAGCTGACCGCATGCGGCTGCAATCTGATTGCCACGGTTCGCTCTAATGGTTGCGTTGATTCCCAAGTCGGTAAGCCGATCGCGGAACTCACGCACGACCTCCGGTGCCGAACCGGGGTAGTCCCAACCTGGAGTCGGGTTCAGCGGTATCAGGTTGACGTGCGCGCCGACCCGCTTTGCCAGCGCGGCAAGTTCAATGGCGTCTTGGTGGCCGTCGTTGATACCGGCCATCATTGCACACTCGAATGAGATCCGGCGGTTTGACCGTGACCTGTAATACGTCAGTGCCTCGACCAGGTCATCGAGAGGGTAGCGGGCATTCATAGGCACCAGCCGCGTCCGCTTCTCGTCGTTGGCCGCATGGATGGAGACGGCTAGCGAGATGGGGAGTTCTTCTTCTGCCAACCTGCGTATCCCCGGAATGATACCTACGGTCGAGAGCGTGATGTGGCGCGCCGAGACTCCAAAATCATTGACGATCGACCTGATGGCAGCCACCACATTTCCGTAGTTGGCCATCGGTTCGCCCATGCCCATAAAGACAAGGTTGGAAAGCCGTTGTCCGAATCCTCGCTTGGATAGCACCGACGCATGGAAGACCTGTTCGAGGATCTCGCCCTTGGTGAGGTGCCGGAAGAACCCGGCCTGGCCCGTTGCGCAGAAGACGCACCCCATAGCGCACCCCGCTTGAGAGGAGACGCAAAGAGTCACCCGGTCTGAGTAAGCCATGAGGACCGACTCGACCTGGCGACCGTCAGCTAGGCCCCAAAGGACCTTGATCGTGCGCCTATCGTCAGCGGCGACGCGGTCGACTGGGTTGAGCGAAAGGGCGAAGTCCGTCTCTTGCCCCATACGTTCCCGGAGCGACTTGGGAAGGCTGGTGATTTCATGGGGGCGCTCGAGCCCCTCGTAAACCCCCTGCCATACCTGCTTGACGCGGTACGTGGGCTGGTCCTTGAGGAGTTCTGATAGCTGGGCTTGGTTTAGGTCAAAGAAAGGCATCGGCAGTTAGATTGAGGGCTATGTCACGCAAGCCCCGCAGTTTCTCCGAGCTGGTGCA
>JAKAOC010000124.1 GCA_021823385.1 Actinomycetes bacterium | reverse complement strand
CGTGCGGCAGCGGCAAAAAGTACAAGAATTGCCACCTGCGGTCGAGGAGCTAGATCCGGCTCGGAAACTTAGTATGGCGGAATGGCAACGCGAGCACCGTTTCTCAACTCGAGGCTGCAGGGACTGGGCGCCACCATCTTTGCCACCATGTCCCAACTGGCCGCAGACACCGGGTCCATAAACCTGGGACAGGGCTTCCCCGACACAGACGGGCCGGACGAGATAAAGGCCGCGGCTATCCGCGCCATCGAAGAGGGCCACAACCAATACCCTCCCGGACCTGGTATACCCTCGCTCAGGGAGGCGGTAGCCCGCCATCAGCTGGACAACTGGGGGATCGAGCTCGACCCGGGAAGCGAGGTGCTGATCACCGCGGGAGCGACTGAGGCGATCGCCGCGGCGATGCTGGCCCTGTGCGAGGTCGGCGACGAGGTGATCGCGTTCGAACCGTTTTACGACGCATATCTCGCGGCAGCCGCCATGGCGGGAGCACGTCTCGTCCCGGTGCGCCTGGAGGCCCCGGATTGGGAATTCGACCCCGAGGAGCTGCGCCGGGCCGTCAGCCCACGGACTCGGGCCATCATTCTCAACTCCCCACACAACCCGACCGGGAAGGTGTTCTCAGGCCCGGAACTCGCGATCATCGCCGAACTTTGCCAGGAGCAAGACCTCATAGCCATCACCGACGAGGTTTACGAGCACATGATCTTTGCGGGCAGGCACATCCCCGTCGCGACTTTGGACGAGATGGCCCGGCGAACCCTCACCATGTCCTCCGCCGCCAAGACCTACTCCTTCACCGGCTGGAAGATCGGCTGGGCCACCGGCCCCGCACCCCTGGTTGCCGCGGTGCGCACCGCCAAGCAATTCCTCACCTACGTCAACGGCGCGCCCTTCCAGGTGGCGGTGGCCTATGCGCTGAATCAGGGGAGGCGCTTCACCGACCTCGTGGTTCCGGCCATCTCCGAGCAGCGCCGCATGCTCGCCGATGGCCTGGCCCGAGCAGGCTTCGAGGTCATGGGCGGGGAAGGCACGTACTTCCTGACTACGGATATCAGCAGGGTCACGGATCTCGACGCAATGGATTTCTGCATGGAGCTGCCCAAGACGGCAGGCGTCGTCGCCGTGCCATCATCGGTCTTTTATCTGGAACCCGAGGCAGGCGAGAAGCTGGTTCGCTGGACTTTCTGCAAGCGGAAGGAAGTCATCGCCGAAGCGGTGCAGCGGCTCGGCCGCCTCGCCTAGGCCCTGACGACCCCTCTTTCGACGAGGGCCTCCGCTATCTGGATCGTGTTTAACGCGGCCCCCTTGCGCAGGTTGTCCCCGGCGACAAAGAGTGCGACGCCGTTGCCCACGGAGTCGTCCCGCCGCACGCGGCCCACGTAGCTCGGGTCCTTGCCGGCGGCAAGCAGCGGGGTCGGGACGTCCGCCATGACCACGGCGGGTGCGGCTGCGAGCACCTGGCGCAGCTCGGCGATATCGAATGACGACTCGAGCTCAACGTTAAGGCTCACCGAATGGCCGGTGAAGACCGGCACCCGGACGCACGTGGCTGCAACCCTGAGCCCGGGGAGTCCAAGGATCTTGCGGGTCTCGTCTCGGAACTTGTGCTCCTCGTTGGTCTCGTCGTCCACCAGGGAGCCCGCCAGCGGTATGACGTTGGCCGCGATCGGAGAGACAAAGGCCTCCGGTCGGCCGAGGTCCACTGCCTCACCGTCGAAGGTCAGCTCCGAAAGGCGATCGCCGCCCCTGGACAGCTGGCCCTGCAGCTCTTGCACACCCTTGATCCCAGCCCCGGAGACGGCCTGGTAAGTCGAAGCGACCACCCGCAGCAGTCCGTAGCGGTCGCGCAACACCGCCAGCGGGCTCATGCAGACCATGGTGGTGCAGTTGGGGTTCGCCACGATCCCAAGGGGAATCTCGTCCAGTTCCTCGGCATTCACCTCGGGCACCACAAGCGGAACCTCAGGGTTCATGCGCCAGGCGGACGAGTTGTCCACCACGATGGCGCCGGCGGCGGCCACTTTGGGGGCCAGCTCACGCGAGGCGGTCGCGCCATTGGAGAAGAGGGCTATGTCGATGCCGTCGAAGGAAGCCTCGTAGGAGTTCTCGACCTCTATGTCGCGCCCGGCGAAGGTGAGCTTGGTGCCGGCGGAGCGTGGCGACGCAAAAAAGCGGACCTGGTCGAAGGCGAAATTGCGTTCGACCAGAAGGTTGCGCATGACTACGCCTACCTGGCCAGTCGCCCCGAAGACAGCGATGTTCATGATGCCAGCCTAGACGTCGGCCGATCCGGAGTTGAAAACCGCTTAGAGCTCGAAGGCCCCGTGCAGGGCCTTGACAGCCTTCTCGACGTCCTCCTGCCGCACCACGCAGGAAATGCGGATTGCCGAGGTGGAGATCATCTCGATGTTGATCCCCTCCTTGGCCAGTGTCTCGAACATCGTCGCGGTGACTCCCGGATGGCTCTTCATGCCCGCGCCAATCAGCGAAACACGGCCGATGTCCGAATCGGCATAGGCATCCTGGGCGCCGATCTCGGGCCCTACCGCCTTCATGACCTCCAAAGCCGCCTTCATGTCGTCTTTGGGGACGGTGAAGGATATGTCGGTCAACCCACGGGTCGAGGTGTTCTGAACGATCATGTCGACGTTGATCCCGTGGTTGGCCACCTCACGGAAGACTCTCGCGGCGACCCCCGGCCGATCGGGCACACCCGTGATCGTCACCTTGACCTCGGTCGTGTCATGGCTGATTGCGGAGACGACTGCCTGTTCCATGGTCTCATCCTCCTCCTGGACCCAGGTCCCCGGCTCCCATGTGAAGCTGGAGCGCACATGGACGGGAACTGCGAAATTGCGTGCGAACTCCACCGACCGGAGCGCGAGCACGCGGCCTCCAGAAGCAGCCAGCTCGAGCATCTCCTCGAAGGAGATCTTGGAGATCTTGTGCGCGTTGGGAACCACGCGCGGATCCGCCGTAAAGACGCCGGACACGTCGGTGTATATCTCGCAGTAGTCGGCGCCAAGCGCCGAGGCGAGAGCCACAGCGGTTGTATCGGACCCCCCGCGGCCCAGGGTGGTCACGTCCTTTTCCAGAGAGACCCCCTGGAAACCGGCGACTACGGGGACTTTGCCCTCGGCCAACGCTTCGAGCAGGCGGTTGGGCCGCATCTCGACGATCTTGGCCTTGGTGTGGACCGTGTCGGTAATGATCCCGGCCTGCGAGCCGGTGAAGGAGAGGGCGGGAACGTTTAGATCAGCAAGCGCCATGCACAGTAGGGCCATCGATATGCGCTCACCCGATGTGAGCAGCATGTCGAGCTCGCGGCCGGGGCGGACCTCGGAGACTTCCTTGGAAAGGCGGACCAGGTCGTCCGTGGTCTTCCCCATGGCGGAGACCACCACGATCACTTGGTTGCCGGCGCGCACAGTTCGCGCTATGTGATCGGCCACCGCCTTGATGCGGTCGACGTCACCCACCGAGGTTCCGCCGAACTTCTGAACAATCAATGCCACATCTACAAACTACCGGTCGGTGGCCCCTGGCCTGGCCCGGCGCACCTGGCGGCCGGGGCCCCAGGGAGGCGACTAGCTTCTTTATCCGTGCCAAGCGCAAAGAGACAGAGGATCAGGGCGAACCAGGCTGTGAAGCGTGCCGCCGAGCAAGCCGCGAAGAAGCGCAAGCGCAGGTTCCGCCTGGGCATTATCATCGCCGTTGTCGCCGTCCTGGCAGTGGCCGGCATCTATTACGCCTCGCGACCCACCAAAAGCTCGAGTTCGAAGACTACAACGACGACGGCCACCAAGTCGACGACTGCCAAATCGACAGCCGCTCTCCCCTGTCCTCCTGCCTCAGGCGCCAGCACTCGAGTCACGAAGTTCCCGGCGGCACCGCCGATGTGCATCAACCCGAGCGGCCATTACACCGCCACGGTCAAGACCGACGTTGGAACTTTCGTAGTCACCCTGGAGCCGAACCTGGCGCCCAAGACGGTGAACAACTTCATCTACCTCGCGCGCTATCAGTTCTTCAACGGGATCATCTTCCACCGCGTCATCCCCGGCTTCGTCGTCCAGGGTGGCGATCCGACCGGCACCGGAACCGGCGGCCCGGGATACACCATTCCCGACGAGCTTCCCAAGGCGGGCGCCTACAAGATCGGCACCGTGGCCATGGCAAACACCGGGGCGCCCCACACCGGGGGCAGCCAGTTCTTCATCGTGGTCGGGAAGTCAGGCACGCAGTTGCCGCCGAGCTACTCCATCTTCGGCCAAGTCACCTCGGGCATGAACGTCGTGCAAGCGATCGCCGCGGACGGGTCGGCTTCCGGGACCCCGACCAAGGTGCACAAGATGATATCCGTGACCATCCAAGGCTCCTAGGACAGACCAGCAGGCAAAGCCGCTCGCCCCGAGCCGAGCGGCTTAGAGTAGCAAGGTGGAGTGCCAGTGCTCGGCTTTGGCAGAAACAAAGGAAAGAACAGCATGGACTGCCCAAATCCGGATGGATCCGGCCCCAAGATCCAACAATTCACCTCGGCGCCCCAGATTTGCATCGACCCCGAGAAGCGCTATAGCGCCCGCTTCACCACCTCCAAGGGGGAGTTCGTCGTAGCCCTTGACGCAGTTCGTGCCCCCAAGACGGTCAACAACTTCGTCTTTCTGGCCCGCTACCACTATTACGAGGGTGTGGTGTTCCACCGCATCATCCCCGGCTTCGTCGTCCAGGGTGGCGACCCGACCGGCACGGGCGCAGGTGGGCCGGGCTACCGCTTCGAGGACGAGCTGCCCAAGGCCGGCCAGTACCAGCTCGGCTCGCTCGCCATGGCCAACGCGGGGCCGAACACCAACGGAAGCCAGTTCTTCATCATCACCGGCGCCTCGGGTGTGGGCCTCCCCCCGCTCTACTCGCTCTTCGGGCAAGTCGTCTCCGGCATGGACGCAGTCATGGCAATGGACGCGGTCGGCAGCTCTGGGGGACGTCCCGCTGAGACCGTAACCATCGAAAAGGTGGAAATCACCGAAGCCGAATAAGGCACTCGGCTCCGGCCAAGTTCTCCTTGTGAACGGGGACCACTTGGCCGGGGTCGACAACCCCCTTGGCCCTCAGGCGAACGCCGCCAGCTCCTGGAGGCTCGAGAGTTCAACCGCCTTGCCCATGTGGAAGACCTCGACCTTCCCCGCTCCCATGGCCTCCCAGCTGCCGTCGGGCCAGTGGATCAGAGCGGTCCTTTCGTCGACGCCCACCGTGCTCATATTCGGCCCCGCGAGCATCAGGGTTCGCTTCAGCCTGTCGTTAGACCAGGATGAGTAATGGGGCACGAAGGCCAGGTTGCGGACCAGGCCGAGCCCCAGGGTATAGGCACCCCCGCGCGGATCGACCATGGGATCGGTTAACACCATCCCCCCGGCCGAAGAGCCCGCCACCGTTGCGCCGGAGTCGAAGGCTCGCACCAATGAATCCCAGGTCGGGGTGTCCTTGAGCACACTTCTGAGGTGCAGCGGAGACCCTCCGCCGAGATAGATGAACCTTGCCTTCTCCACCACCGCCGCGTTGCGCTCGTCCAGCGCGTCGCGATGGCTGAGCACCATGAGCGGACGCACCCGCACGCCCAAGGTGGCGAAGTAGTCGGTTGCGAAGGCCACCGATCGCTCAGGGAATTCGTAGGCCGCAGCTGTGGGCAGGACCAGAACCTCCTCGGCACCGCTTCGCTCGATCAGCACCTTGTCAAAGCTGCATCCCTCGCGCCACTCCGCGCCGCCGACCAGGGCAAGCGCCCCATGTCCATCCCGCATTCACGCCCCTCCAGATCAAAGCCGGCCCTTCGCCGCCGTTGGCGCGGTCAAGGCTCGCACACAAACAATTTAGGCAGGCAGACGGCATACGTACAGCCCTGGCGAGCACGACGGGCAGCTTGGCCACGGCGCCGACCCGAACGCCGATTCGAGGTACATTAGGAAAATGGAGATTCGCCACGTTGGAGTTCTCGGTTCCGGCATCATGGGTTCCGGGATCGCCGAATGTGCCGCCGAAGCCGGCTTCGAAGTCACCTTGCGCTCTCGTAAGCAGGAGACCGCAGACCAGATGCGCGTCAACGTGGAGAAGTCGCTTTTGCGCAAGATCGAGAAGGGCCGAATCAGCGAGGACCAGGGCCGCGCGATCCTCTCACGCATAAAGGTGACCACCGACATCCGTTCCCTCTCGCATTGCCAGCTAGTCATCGAGTCGGTAGTCGAGGACCTCGCTGTCAAGAAGCACCTGGTCTCGGAGGTTTCCGAACTCGTTGAAGACGGCGCGATTATCGCCACCAACACCTCGACGCTGCCGGTGGTGGAGATAGCCGCCGCCGCCCGCAGACCCGATCGTGTTTGCGGGATCCATTTCTTCAATCCCGCCACCGTCATGAAGCTCGTGGAGGTCGTGCGTCCCATCACTGCGGACGAGAAGGTCGTCGACGCGGCGGTGGCCTTTGCCAAGAGCTGCCACAAGGACGTGGTGACGGTCAAGGATCAGGCCGGGTTCATCGTCAACGCGCTGCTGTTCCCGTATCTCAACAACTCCATCAAGCTCTTCGAGAGGGGCATGGGATCGATGGAGGAGATCGACGTCGCCATGAGGGGCGGGTGTGGCTTTCCGATGGGCCCCTTCGCGCTCCTCGACCTGGTCGGCCTCGACACCTCGCTGGCCATCCTCGAGGCCTTGTACGAGGAGTTCGGCGACCCCAACTTCGCGCCGGCACCGCTCTTGAAACGAATGGTTGCAGCGGGCTACCTGGGGCGCAAGACCAAGAGGGGCTTCTTCGACTACCGCTGAAGCCACCTTCG
>JAKAOC010000123.1 GCA_021823385.1 Actinomycetes bacterium | reverse complement strand
GTTGGGCTCACCGCGCGCCGTGGCTGTTTGGACGGGAACCCTCGATGACTTATGGTCAAAGGATCCGAACTCATAAGGAAATGATTGCGCCAACCAGCCAAACCCGAAAGGGTGACTTCACGTGGGGCCATCCGTGATTCTACGCAGGCGGGGCCTGCCGGCATGGCTTCGCCAGGCCCGGATGGCGATTGCATCCCACGAAGTGGTGGGTTTCCACCATGGATGTCCCTCGGCGATGCCGGCTGCAGCTCACCAGTGGCCGGCAAGGTCCCGTTATCGCCGAGATTCACCACGGAATCGGCAACGACGCCCTATAGGGCGGATCCGGGCAGCACTGATCACGGGCGGCTGGACTCGTGGACTACCATTCGCCTCTCCGACGGGGTGCATCCGCCCATGGCCACTACCGACCAGGCATTTGAGGCCGAGGCGCCAGGGTGTTTTCTGCATGCGCTGCAACCCAAGAGCAAAGGGGGGATTCGACGCGAAGGCGAACCACGTCGCCTTCGCCGGGCCAGGTGCCCCCGGCGACAGAAGCATGAGCGGTCATTGCCGCCACGATGTGGACCCGGGCGAGGCATAGGGGTGGTTCGCGGAGCCACCCTTACGCCTTTGACCACAGCAACTTCGGCGAAACTCGCGCGGCAACGCATGACATGGCCGTCTTTGCCCTCCCCGGCATCGGAATTCCCAAGTCTCTCCCACCGTGCGGGCAGGAGTGATTTACCCGTGACCACGCAACGCGCCGCGCTGTCCCATGTCAATAGCGGTGACCGCTCAAGCCTTCTTGCGGCAAACGAGTTCACCCTTGCCGATCGGAACTACCAGAGCATCGACGCGCTCGTCGGCAAGAGCTGCGTCCAGCATCGGCTGCAAAGTCTCGCGGTGATTGATGGCGTTATCCGCGATCAAGATGCCTCCCGGCACGAGGCGCGGCACAACCGCGTTGTAACAGGCCTCGTAGACTTCCTTCTTGGCATCGAGGAAGCAAAACCCCACCTGATCAAGCTCATCTGCGTAATCGAGGAAGTCGCCCTCGACCAGCCTGACCAAGTCGTTGACGCCTGCTCGCGAGAAAGTCTCACGGGCAAGAGCGACTTTGGCGGGCAGAACCTCAAACGTCGTTAGCGTGCGCGCCGTGGCTCTGCATGCCAGCGAGAGCCATAGCGTCGAATATCCGGCACTGGTCCCGATTTCGATCAATGCGCCTGCGGGGGCCGATGCCGCCCACAGCGCAAGGAAGCGCCCGGTCTCTTCCGGGATCTGGCGGAGCCGGTCAAGCCGGGAAGTCCCATCGATGCGATCCTCCTGGTCACGCCTTTCCAGCTCGTGCATCCGGTCGAGCATGGCGGTCGGGATTTCGTGGAACATCAGGGCCTCCCAACTGGAAGCCGAGGCCGCAGTCGGGCGGACCTTGGCCTGGCGGGCTACGGCAGGAATAGGAGCGGACCCCTTCGCCGTGGGCTGCGGGCCGGGATCGTTCCCGACGCCGCTGAGCGCCCATACTAGCCATACTCTCTAAAGCCCTATTGAACGCCCGCCGATCGCGGGCTCAGTGAACGCTCAGGACCATGACGATCGAAGCCGCCTAAGGCGCGTACGTGGAACCGTGACATTCGGCCCGCGCGCGGTCTCGATGTCCGTGGCCGCCGAGAAGTCCCCGCTCCTCACAGGTTCGATAACGAGATGCCCTCCGGCCGGAGGGATTGGTGGTTACGCACAGCGACTCCCGGCCCAAGGGGCACCTCCCTGCAACCCGTCAGGGATCCCATGTACTACATCCTCCGCCTATAAAGAGGCGGGAACCTTACGCGGGCAGCCGCGATCTTAGGAACCATCGAGAGGAGCGCGAAGCGCGTCGTGGAAGCCGCCGGGCGTGCCGGACGGGTGTCGAGGTCAAGCCGGAGAGGAGCTTCGACTGCGTCACCGAAGTGCCGACGGGCAAGATCGACACCTGCCAGGGGCGGATCTCCGCCAAGGGGCCGCCGCGCCAGGCCGGAGCCGCGGAAGCGAGCACAGACCCGGAACTTCCGCCGACTGGTGGCCGACGAATAGGCGGCGTGGAAAAGACCAGGTCCGCCAATGCCCGGCCTCTCAACCGGGCACCCGGGGTCGTCATCGTCTTTGCCTGGAGGGCGGGGGGCGAGTTCTGCTTTTGAGTACCGGGGCGGGGTTTCCAAGATGGCCCGTATCGACCGCATTGTCCGCTTGGCGGCGTCCGAGGTGGCGGGAGTCGTCTTGCCTGATCCAGCGCGCCGGCAGGCAAGAATCATGGCTGGCGCCCGCCTGGCGGATCGCTTAAAACCCAAAGTGCCATCCCGGCGAATCGTCAAGATGGCACTTTCGTACGGGTTGTTTCAAGGCATTGCGACGAGACGGAAGTCGGGGGACTACTTCACCGAGACAGCCACGCCGTTCGAGAACGGCGAGTCGTGCAATTCGAGCTTGACGATCGCGTCATTTGCCGGAATTTGAAATGGCACCACGGCCGTGATCGTGACACCTGGGTTGACCTGGGTGGCATCCTGGTCGCCTTTCAGGTAGATCGCTCCAGTCGTGTCGGCGCTGAATTGGCGGTTCTGTGCGTCGTAGGCATACTGATTCGAGTCCAAGAAAGTCTGCGCCTGAGACTTGTCATTGGAGACCGTCATGGACACGAGACACTCCTGTGCTCCGGCGGGAACATTCTCGCCAAAGCCGCCACCGTTCACGGCGGCTGCCGCCGCCGCCCCGCAGTCGACGTTGTTCACAACGAAGGCGAAGTCCCCGTCGTACACCTTTGTCCCGATTCCGGGGAGGGCGGCCGTGGTGGCCGGAGCTGCCGTGGTTGCCGGAGCGGCGGACGTCGCGGAAGATCCAGCGTTGCCGGTGGTGGCCGAGGTCGTGGCGGTGGATGACGAGTTGCTGCTGCCTCCGTTCAAGGCGCTGGCAATGATCGATACGAGTATGATCGCACCGATGATTAGTCCGACGTTTCTGCCGGTATGTCGCTTTTTATGTGCTTGTGTTATTTGCGGCGCGGAGCCGATATTTGGGTTATCTGACATGTGCGCAAGTATCGCCCAGAGTTGTGACAGTGTTCCTGCGATGTTGGCGGTCGCTCTCGCACAATGAAGGTATTCACCTGGCCTGCCAATTTCGTGATGGATTCCATTGCTATCTGAGCTGCCAAATCACATCCATGTAATATCTTTGGACGGGCATTTGTGTTTTTATTGGTGTTTAAAGTGCTCCCTGGATGGGGCCTGTCGCGGCTATGGCCAATGGGTGCCGGTGAATTCCCCTACCGTTGTCGAGGGGGCCATAGGGGAGCTGTCGTACGAGGACTCGGTGCCAAGGAGCGCTTCCTTGCCGACAAGAGGGAGGGGCTACCCCCGGAAACTATCGCGCAGCCCTTGGAGCGGCGGATGGAATGCAGGGCGGACTATAGATGTCCGCTGGGCCTTTCAGATGGTGACGTCGGCTTGCGGCCTGGCGCCGGCCGCGGTGCTCGCCGGCGCACCGGCTCCGCTGCTTCTTTACGAGCCATAGAAGCATCGACCCGGGGACTCGACTACCGGTGCAAGGCAAAGCTGGTCACCCGGCTCGCCGTGATCGCCGCAGACCGTGCCGCGATCACGGTCGCAAGCCACGAAGTCGAATTCGTAGCCCAGCTTGAGCATCGCATCACAGTCCTGGCCGAAGGGGGTATTGTCGCGGACGGCCCGGCGCGTGCGGTGGTCTGCCATTCGTCGGTGTTCGCCCCCCAGGTTGCCAGGATCTTCGCTCCTCACGCCCTCTTGAGCGTGGATGAGGTGACCAGCGCCATGGCGGGGAGCCAGTAGCGATAGGCACCACGAGTCATCCGGTAACCATGGTGATTGGCCCCGATCGGCGTGCCGGGTTCAGGCTGGCGATTGCCTCGATCGCCGGAGTCGTCGCCTTCGCCCGGCCGTTTTTCATCCGGGCTATGCCTCCACGACCGACTCCGCGCATAGCGGGAGCCTCCTATGTGCCGGTGACGCTCATGGTCATCGTGGTGGCGGTCACCCTTGCCGATCTCGGGAGACCGGCTGGACGCGGTGTCGCCGGCCACACTGGGCATGCGGGCGGCAGGCATGCCGGCTCTGCGGATGTCTCCCGGCATGGGCGGCTTCGAGCCGAGGTGGTTTCTTCTGATCCTGGCGGCGCGTGTCTTCGGGCCCGGCTTCGGCTTCGTGCTTGGAGGGGTTTGCTCGGCAGCCTCGGCATTGTTGACCGGTGGGGTCGGGCCCTGGCTGCCTTACCGGATGCCGGGTCGCGGGCAGGGTTGGCCCGGGGGTCGGCTTGCTTCCTGGCGCGCCAGGGCGAGCCGAAATGGCGGTGCTTGGCGCGTACGGACTCGTGGCGGTAATCGTCTACGGCACGGTGATGAATCTATGGCTTTGGCCGTTCGAAACCGGGTCGACCAGCGCCCTGTCCTGCGCGCCATGCGAAAGGCCTCGCGCACAGCGCGCTTTGTTTCCGCTGTAGGTGATGGCGAGGCGGGCGAGTCGCGGTCCTGAGCCGCGTCGTCGGTCCGCTTTAGGCCGCTCAAGCGCCGTAGAGGGTTAGCCCGAGGCGGTCATGGCTCCCAAAGCCGAGGACGTGTTTGAGCGTGGCGATGATCATGTTCGAGAGACCGCCCAGGGTTGAGTGGGTGGACGGCGTTCCCGCCATCCAGATCGGGTGCGCAGGCCGGGAGGGCGGCTCCCAGCCCAAGGCGAGCATGCTGCGGGCCATAGCATTGGGTAGCGGGGTGGGGCGGTCGTCGGCGGCGAGGATCTCCGCGATGGCCGAGGCATCCTCGTACACCAGGACGCGCAGGTGGCAGTGGTTCGCTGCCTCGAGCAGGGCTACCTCCATGACCCAGCTGCCCGGGTCGAAGGCCAGTCGATAGAGGAGACTTTCGAGCTCGGTCTCCAACCCTTCGAGGGTAAATGCAAGGGTGACCAGCTCTCCACGGGGTGGCAAGGAAGGCGGGCCGTTCTCGTCGTTGGCCGCGCCCAGGTGGGCGGTCTCCTCCAACCAATCGTCGACATTCGCGGTACCCTCGGCGCCTCCGGCTGCGCCGCCCGTGGCACCGGCCTGGCCGGGTCGTTCGGCGAGGGAATGGTTGACCGGAGCAGCGAGGTCGTTCCGGGGGATCCGGCGCGGCAGGTGGTTCCGCGGCGCGTTCCATTCGACTTCGGGGCGACCCGACGCCGATGGGTGCCCAGGCTCGCGGTCCGCCGGCACCATGGGTTCGCCCTGGGGCTGTGCCGCCCCGTTCAATTCGGTCACGCCGTTCTCCTCGTCGTCCCGAGGAGCTGGAAAACACAGCTTTGTAATTTGTTTTCCCAGCTCAGAGCCTATGTGGCGGGCCAATGATACGTAACACCTGTGACACGCATGCCGGTTGGGCTGACTGGCAGGACGTCGGGCCCGTCCCTGGCGAAGACCGGCTCCATGTCTTGACCTGCGAGCTGTCGACCCAAGTCCTTGCCGAGCGCGTGCACCCTGACAACGACCGGCAACGCCCCGGGCCGGGAGAGCCGACCACTGCGCACGACACGGTGGGGCGGCGTGTGCCTACACAGCACTTTGTGCGGCCCCGAGGCGACGTTTGGCCCGCGGGCAGAGGGCCGTCGGACGCCGGCGGTCTATGACCGGGAGGGGAGCCGTGGCCGGTGAAGCCCGCAGTCCAGTGGGCCCGTGAGCTCCTCCGGATGTCAGCGACGGCCCTCTTGACCGCCGGGCGGGTCAGGCGACGGTGATTCGGTAGCGCACCTCGGCAATCGGGAAGCCGAGGGAGTTGATCACCCGGGCTCCGCCATCGAGCTCCCAACCGCCTGCCTCGTAGAAAGCCCTGGCGCGGCGGTTCGCGTCGAGCACCCAAAGCTTGACTTCTCCGAAGCCGTGCGAGCGCAGCTCGTCCAAGGCCGCCGTCATCAGTTCGCGCCCGAAACCCCGGTCCCAGTGTTCGGGCTGCAGATAGATGGCTCGGATCTCCCCGGCCTCTCCTCCGTCGTCGCGGCAGGGGCCGGCGTCCACGAAACCGACCACGGTACCGGACAGATCGGCCACCAGCAGCGTCTCGTGGCCGTCGGGCCTTGCGCTCAGGTAATCCCGCCAGCGCGCGCCACGCTGGTCGGGGTCCAGTCCATTGAGGAAGTCCGCTGGGAAGTGCCCCTTGTAGGCGGCCTGCCATGACCGCACATGCACCAGTCCGATGGCCGGCGCGTCCTCTTGGGTGGCAGCTCGCACGCGCATCACCCGATTTTGTACCGTGGGTGCGCCGGGCGCAACAGGGTCGGGGCCTCGAGAGTGCCTCGGGGCGGGGGAGACGGCGGTTGGGCCCGGGCCAAAGCAGGGGCGCGGCTCATCCGGCCGCGCTCGCCCGGACCAGATTGCCGGCTGGTCAGCCGACGATGAATCCCATCGCCTCCTTGGCGCGCTTCAGGGTGGGGCCTGCGACGAGGCGGGCCTTTTCCGCCCCCTGGCCCATGATGCGCACCAGCTCGGCGCGGTCCGCCAGGTACTCCTCAGTGCGCAGGCGTACCGGCTCGAGTTCCGCCACCAGCGCGGCTGTCAGGTCGGTCTTCAGGGCACCGTAGGAGCTGTAGCGTTCGGCCAGTTCCGTGGGGCTGACTCCGGAGACGGCGGAGAAGATCTCCAGCAGGTTGGAGACGCCTGGGCGCTTTTGGGGGTCATAGGCGGCGTGGGCCTCGGTATCGGTGACGGCTCGGGAGATCTTCTTCTTGATCTCGGTGGGCTCGTCGAGAACATACAGGATACCGAGCGGGGTGGCCTGGCTCTTTGACATCTTGCGCTCCGGGCTCTGCAGGTCCATGACCCGCGATC
>JAKAOC010000122.1:1734-6846 GCA_021823385.1 Actinomycetes bacterium | reverse complement strand
ATCCCACGAGTCCGGCCACCCATTGCCCTCGGCTTGTCGCGCCACCAGATCGAGGAGGTCCTGCCAAACGATGCCCTCGTCGCAAGGGACCCGTTGGCAAGGCCGGCTCGCTGAAATCCTGCCCGGCGATACACCGCCAGGCGAACGCGGTGGTGATGAGCCTGATTTTCAGCGAGAAGCTCGTCGTAGAATCCGCGAGTTCCGGGAACTGCGGCATGGTGGAGACGGCCGACTGGCCAAGCGCCGGGGCCGCGGCTTCGCGAGCGGGGTCAGATTGCGCCTCGAGCCCTCAGTGCTGCGCTCTCTTCACCGTTGTAGCCAAGCTCCTCGAGTACGCGCGCGGTGTGCTCGCCCAATGATGGAACCGCACCCAGATCGGTCTCGCTCGCGGAGGCACAAAGTGGTGGCAGGAAGGTGTCCACTGGCCCACCCGGAGTATCCACCTGTGCAATCCGGTGCCTCGCCTGGATTTGCGGATGCTCCCAGAGGTCACCCGGAGCGCGCACCTGGCCATTTACGATCCGGGCCCCATCCAGCCTGCGGGACACCTCTTCGGCCGAAGCCGACCGGAATGCCTCCGCAAGGATGCTGCTCAGAGCCTGCCTGTTTCGAACTCGATTCTCGTTGCCGATGAAGCGCGGGTCGTGGGCGATCTCGGGACGAGCCAACACCTCTCGGCACAGCGCCTCCCACTCCCTCTCATTCTGCACGCCGATGAAGACGACTTCCCCATCGCCACAGGTGAAAGGACCGTATGGTGCGATGGTGGAATGATCGGCTCCGGAGCGAGTCATCGGGCGGCCCCCGTAACGCTCGAAATAGGCCGGCTGGCTGACCCACTCGCCCAAGGCGTCGAGCATGGACACCGAGACCAGGCTGCCGTGCCCCGTAAAGGTACGGCGATATAGCGCCGCGAGGATGCCACTAAAGGCGTACATGCCCGTGGCGATGTCCGCGATCGAAATTCCGGCCTTGGCCGGGGTGGATTCGCTCCCCGTCACCGAGATAACGCCCGTCTCGGCCTGGACAATCAAGTCATACGCCTTGCGGTCCCGGTAGGGGCCAGTGGTCCCAAATCCTGTGATCTCGCAGACGACCTGGGTGGGATTTGTGGCCCGAAGCTCCTCCGCCCCAAAGCCGAGCCTGGCTGCGGCCCCGGGAGCGAGATTCTGCACAAAGACGTCCGCCGTCTCCGCGAGCTTGTGCAAAACCCGCCGCCCCTGTTCGTCTTTCAGGTTGAGAGTCAGGCTCTCCTTGCCGCGGTTGCACCATACGAAGTAGCTGGAAAGTCCCTTCACGGTGGTGTCGTAATGGCGGGCGAAGTCGCCGCCATCCGGGCGCTCCACCTTGATGACGCGAGCGCCGAGGTCGGCGAGGTGTCGGGTGGCAAAAGGCGCCGCCACCGCCTGCTCAACGCTTACCACGGTGATTCCCTCGAGCGGCTTCATAATCCAAGCTCCCCCGCTGCCGGCGCCACACGAACCCCGGCTGCCTCGCGCACGATCAACAGCCTGCCCATGAGCACGGCCACGGCGCCAAGTACCGCGGCCACTCCCGCGAAGCTCCATGCCCAAGCGTAGGAATCGCCCTTGACGATGAAGGCGAAGGCCAGCGGGCCGGCCATGGCACCGAGGCGACCACCTGTTTGAGTAATTCCGGTTGCCCAGGCCGGTGCCATCGGATAGCTTCGCACAACCGCGAAGTTGAAGAGCCCGTTCCAGCCCCAGCCCAGCCCGAAGGCGGCGGCGGCTGCGACTGCGTAGAGCACCGGGCTGGCATCGTGAGCACCCACGCCCAGGCCGGCATAGCCCAGAGCCCCCATACCGAGCATTCCCGCCACGACCAGGAAGAAGCGGCGCATGCTGTGGTCCGCTCGCCATCCCACCAGCAGGCGAACGCTCACTCCTACGCCCCCGCCAACCGCCGCGACAATGCCGGCTCCGCCACGGCTTAGGTGCGCGGCGGCCACGCCGGAAGCAACGACGAAGCCGGTAAGCGAACTGGCGGCCAGCAGGCCGAAGAAGAAGCCGCAGCTGAGCACCAGCAGTGGGACGACACTCATGCCCTGCCCCGCCTCCCTTGCGGCTGCTCGAGTAAGGCGCGGTCCGCCAGGTAGACGGGGCAGGGCGATGGCACTGACGGTCGCAACCGCCGCTGCCGAAGCGAATGCCCAACGCCATCCGACACTAAGTGCGATGAGCGGGACGGCAACGCCGCCAAGCAGCGTCGCCAAGGGCGCTGCAGATTGCTTGACACCGAAGGCGATCCCTTGCCGAGTCTTTGGAAACGATTCGGCAAGAAGGAGATTCGCCGATGGTTGCGCCAGGCTTGCGGCAAACCCCGCGACCATGAGGGCAGGCACCAGCTCCGACCAGTCGTTCACGGCCCCAGCGATCGAAAGCAGCGCCAACGCGCTCAATGCTGCGGCTGTGCGTAGCGACCGGTCACCTCCGATGCGCTCGCTGAGGCGGCTGCCCGGAACAGAAGCAACCGATGCAACGAGGTAATAGATGGCAAGAGCCACGCCGAACCTGGCGACGTCCATCGACAGCGAGCTGCGCATCTCCACTTCCAGCGACCCGACCAGAAAGACCGGGAGCGACGTGGAAGTCATCACCGCCACCACCGAAGCAAGCATTCTCCGCGCAGTCGGCGCTTCGGCGCCCTGCGAACCGGCCCTCAGGTGCGCCGGCTTTCGCGGTCCCACACGTATCCTCTCTCAGGACATGCCGTGGCAGGAGCCCGCCCCCTTGACGAGACGGCCTTCCACGGCCTTGACGACTTCCAGGGTACTTGCCGTGCCACCTAGGTCCGGGGTGCGGCTCTAGGGCGACGTCTGGGCCGCGACGACGGCTGCCACCAGCGAACCATCCGCCATCACCTCCCCGAGATGCTTGGGCATCAGCACGGACGTCCAGAGCTGGCCAACTGGGTTTTTTGCAATCCCCTGCCTGCGATGTCGGGCGCTGAGCCGCGCTCCGGCTCGAACATCGAGGGATAGTCGCCCTCGCGGTTCAAGTTCGCCAATCGCGCTATTCCGAGGCTGCCGGGCGCGGTCGGCACTTCCGCGCCGGTCTTCGACGCCCACGGCATACTTGGCAACCTCACCATCACGATGCCCCAATTTCGCTATGCGCCTGACAATCATGCCCGCATCGTCGAGCCACTCCTTGCGGCGGCGAGTGAACTCTCACACGAGCTCGGGTACCGTCCCGGGAGATAATTCCCGTCCGAGGTGGGCCCTCGCCGGCGGACACTGCGCATGATCATCCAGGTTTGAGAGCCCGCTCCCGGGACTTGGTCAGGCCCGCGGGCCGAGCCAAAGCCGGGCGTTGCGATCCTGTGGACGCCCCTCCTGCCGCCTGCCGAGGCCTACGTATGGCGAGTTGGCGGCCAGCCGGAGGTGCCATCCGGCCAGCCCCTGCACGGAAAGGTCCTGGGGGTCGGCCGAGTAGCTGAAGTGATGAATCGTGGTCTCAGCCATCAGCGAACCATCCGCCATCTCGAAAACCTCGATCTCGCGGAGCGCGCATGGCCAGTCCATTATGGACGAGGTGGTGACCGAGAAGAACCCCCTCCCGGGACGCTCCGGGTCGGCAAAGGCCTCGATGAGGTTCTCGTGGGTATGGCCGCAGATCCATAGAGCCACCTGGCCATGGCGATGCACCGCGGCCAGCAGCTCCTCCCTGCTCACGCATCCCGGGTGGGAGTAGTCGATCTCCTGAGGGCCGTGGTGAGCGCCCAGCACGATCAACACCTCGGGGTCGGCCTCGGACACCGCGGCCAGCTCGCCTTCCAGCCAGGCCAGCTGTCCTCTCCCCAGGAACCCTTCCGCGCCTCCACCCCGCTTGGCGGTGTCCAGATTCACGAAGAGCGTCTGCGAAGCCGCGTCCAGGTGAGAGAAGTAGAGTCCCTCCCGATCCTGCAATGCCGTTCCGGCCAGCCCGTGGCCGATCGGGTCGCCACCTGCCCCGGCCAGAATCGCCGCCTGCTGGTCTCTGGTCATGGGAGCACGTCGGGGGTTGGCGTCGATGGGTTCGAAGACCGCGCGCGAAAACAGGCTCTGGGGATCGGCCTCGAAGGCCGATGCCAGCTGAGGAAGGTCGGCCAAGGTGGCCTCCACATCGACTCCGCGCGGCTTTGCGCCGCCGATCGCGAAGCCTGCTACCGCCTCGTTCAGCCTCCCCATCCCCTGGATCAGCACCTCGTGGTTCCCATTGGCCATCAGCCACGGCACCCGTAGGCCCTCGAAGCTATGACGGAAGCGGACGGCGTCGAGGAGCCCCTCCGCATGCGGGTAGCCAAGCATGCGCTTGGGCAAGTCCGCGACGGGGTCCGGGTGCCAATAGAAGTCGTCCTCCCATGCGGCGGACTGGACGCCATAGTAGGCACCGAAGTAGTCCTCGAGCGAGAAGTCCCCTCCCTGCAAGATCGCCACCAGGGCTTGAAGCTCATTGCTCTGGGAGTTGTCGACTGAGTCCCCACTTATAAGGCACATGTCGAAGCGCCGGCCACCGTCCTGGTCGAGTTCGTTGACGTAGCGGATGGCAGCCTCCACCGCGAAGGGCACCAGCAACTCCTGGCTGCGGTGGCCCGGGAAGAACTCCTCCATGGTGGCCAGGCCGACCAGTTTGTTGACGAACTCGAAGCGGGTGGGGCTGCCGGGATCGAGGAACTGGAAGTCGGTCAGGTGCGCCAGACGCAGGCGGCTTCTCCCTGGCCGCTGATCCGGCCCTGGCTGGTACAGCTCAGCGCGATCAACATGCACCTCCCCCGGGGCGGCGGCCAGTGCAAGGAAGTCGCCCTGCTCGCCCCGCCCCTCGACAGCTCCGAATCCCAGCTTTTCCTTGGAGGTGTCCAACCCCGGTCTCTCCCTCTTCGCCTCGCCGATCCTCGCGGCCCCGGATGAGCCTCAAGCAATCGTGAGGCTGATTCGTGGCTTCCCAATTTCGAGAATAGGCCGCGAATGGCTTGACAGCCGGGTGCGGAGGGCGTATCGTTCGATTTATGAATCCGAATTCAGCCTTGGTGAATTCCAGTTCATTCTGGTGGCGCCGATGAGCGCCTCCCCGTTGCCACAGCGCGAACCGGGCGCCGGAGTAGATGACCGGG
>JAKAOC010000122.1:0-1724 GCA_021823385.1 Actinomycetes bacterium | reverse complement strand
CGCTCCAGCATCCGAACCCGCGAAATCCTCGAGGCCGCTGCCCGGATGATGGCCGCATCGGGCTTCGAGGAGGTCTCCATGCAGGCCCTCGCGGACGAGGCGGGCGTGAGCGTGGGACTGCTGTATCGCTACTTCTCCGGCAAGGAGGAGATCCTCTTCTCCATCATCACGCGGATCCTCGACGAACTCCTGGCCGAGGTACCCTTGGCCATTGCCGGCGCGGGAGACGACCCGGTACTGGCATTGGGAGCCGGAATCGAGGCATACTGTCGGGTCATAGGCCGCCACCGCCAGGCGGCGATGCTCACCTACCGGGAGAGCAAGTCGCTGTCCGCGGAGGGGCGCGCCCGCCTGAAGGAGCTGGAGGAGAAGACGGCCAGGCCGTTCGCCGCACTGATCGCCCGCGGAGTGGCCGAAGGCGCGCTGGTGGCAGTGGATGTGGATCTGGCCGCATTCGACGTTCTTTTGCTCGCCCATGGCTGGGCGGTAAAGCACTGGTACTTCGAGCCCAAGCTCGACCTGGACGCATACATTCGCAGCCAGCGCGCCATCTTCCTGCGAGCCGTCGTCGAGCCCAGGCTTTGGGGCGGCTACGGGTCCCTGCTCGCGCTGTCGCCCGAGCGCCGGGATTGAGATTTGGACTGCAAGGGCAAAAGGGCCCTTTTGTGAAATGAGGTGGAACATGGAGGGAGTCGCCGTCGTAACCGGGGCTGGATCGGGAATTGGCCGTGCCATAGCCCAGGAGCTTGCGGCACGCAAGCAGCGGGTGGTAGCGCTGGACATGAACCTGGAGGGAGCCAAGGCCACGGCCGCCTTCGCGCCGGATCGGATCTCGGTGCGACAGACCAACGTCTCAGACCCGGCTGAGGTGGACGAGGCCCGCGATTGGACCCTCGACAACTTCGGGGCGCCCTCGGTGTTGGTCAACGCGGCCGGTTGGGATCTGACCGCGCCATTCCTTCAGGCAACCGTGGAGTTCGCGCGCAAGGTGCTCGACATCAATCTTCTCGGCCCCATACTTCTCTCCCGTGCCTTCCTTCCTTCCATGATCGAGGCCGGCGGAGGCAGGGTGGTGAACATCGCCAGCGACGCGGGCCGTGTCGGCTCGTCGGGCGAGAGCATCTACGCGGGCGCCAAGGGCGGGGTGATCGCCCTCTCGAAGTCCCTGGCCAGGGAGATGGCTCGGAACTCCATAACCGTCAACTGCGTCTGCCCGGGTCCAACCGACACTCCGCTCTTCGCCGCCCAAGATGAGCGCCTCAAGGAAGCTCTGGTCCGGGCCATCCCCTTGAAGCGGCTGGCCACCCCGGAGGAGGTCGCTGCTGCGGTCGTCTTTTTCGCCTCCGAGGAGGCGCGCTACATCACCGGCCAGGTTTTATCGGTCAGCGGTGGGCTGACCATGGCCGGGTGACCTGACAAATCAGGAGGGGGATTCAATGACCGAATACGATCCGAGCGCCTACAGGCACTTCTTCGAGCACGAGTTCAGCTACATAGGCGGATTCTTCCGCAACACTCATCGATACGCCAACCGGCCGGCCCTCATCGACCCGGCCGATGGCACCGTCAGCACCTACGCCCAGCTGGGAAGGCGGATTACCGAGCTGGCCGCGGACCTGGCGCAGCGCGGGGTTCGGAGCGGCCAGATCGTTGGCTACCAGCTGTTCAACAGCGTCCCCTTCGCCGAACTCTACTTGGCGACCCAGGTGATCGGAGCGGTGGGC
>JAKAOC010000121.1 GCA_021823385.1 Actinomycetes bacterium | reverse complement strand
CCCGACTCCGGAGTCCCCGCGGCCGTGGGCTTCGCCGAAGCGAGCGGGATCCCCTATGGGCAGGGTCTGGTCAAGAACCGCTATATCGGGCGAACCTTCATCTCGCCGGATCCGGCCTCACGCGTGGACGCGGTTCGCCGCAAGCTGAATGTTCTGCGCGACAACATCAGAGGCAAACGCCTGGTTGTCGTCGACGACTCGATCGTGCGCGGCACCACCACCAAGGCGATGGTGCGCCTGTTGCGTGAGTCCGGAGCCACCGAGGTGCACCTGCGCATCTCCTCTCCGCCCTACAAGTGGCCCTGCTTCTACGGGATCGACACCCCGTCTCGGCCGGATCTCCTCGCCGCCGATCGCAGCATCGAGGAGATCCGCGACTTCCTCGGTGTCGACTCCGTCGCCTATCTCGAGCTCGCAGACCTGAAGGCCGCCATCAGCCGCGGAACCAGCGGGTACTGCGATGCCTGCTTGACCGGGCGCTACCCTGTCAGCATCCCCGTCGACCTCGGCCAAGTTGCCGCAGCGGCGCCGGCCCCGCTGCCATGAGCCCAAGCGATCCCGAGGAAGCGCTTTCAAACCTCAGCTACGCGGCCTCCGGCGTCGATATTGCTGAAGGCGAACTCGCCGTCGACCGGATTCGCAAGTCCGTGGCCGCTACGTCCATTCCCGGAGTGCTCTCCTCCATCGGCGGTTTCGGCGGCCTCTTCCAGCTCGACACCGCCGGCTATCGAGAGCCTGTGCTGGTATCTTCCACTGACGGTGTGGGTACCAAGGCATATTTGGCCTCCCTTGCGCGCCGCTACTCCACGATCGGTATCGACCTGGTGGCGATGTGCGTGGACGATATAGCGGTGCTGGGCGCCAAGCCACTCTTCCTCCTCGACTACCTATCGGTGGGCCGCTTGGAGTCCTCTATGGCCGCGGACCTCGTGGAGGGTGTTGCCCTTGGCGCGAGTCAGTGCGGGGCGGCCCTGATCGGTGGAGAGATGGCTGAGCACCCGGGGTCCATGCCCGACGGCCATTTCGATCTGGCCGGCTTCGTGGTGGGAGTGGCGGAGAAGAGCGAGTTGTGGGGACCGCAGCGCGTAAGCAAGGGCGATCTGGTCGTAGGCATAGATTCGCCCAATCTGCGCTCCAACGGCTTCAGCCTCGCCCGCCGTGCCCTGTTCGGGTCCCTGTCGGACCCAGGGGCGAGCGAGGCCGATCATCAGCGGTTTCTTGAACTCGCCAATCAGCCCGGGAGCCAGGCAGGCGTATCCATCCTGGACGAGCTGCTGGATCCGAGCGTTCTCTACTCACCCGTGCTTCAGGCCCTCGCCGGCGAGCTCGAGATCAAGGCCGCGGCCCACATAACCGGTGGCGGACTGATCTCGAATCTCTCCCGGGCGCTGCCGGAAGGTTTGGCCCCCGACATCGACTTCAAGGCGTGGGAGGCACCGGGGATCTTCCAGATCATCCAGGAGCGCGGGGGGATCGAAACGGCGGAGATGCGCCGCGTCTTCAACATGGGTATCGGGATGGCGCTCGTAGTGACATCCGAAGTGGCATCTAGCGTCTTGCCGGCTCTCGAGAGCCTGGGGAGGCGCGGTTATGTGATCGGCGAGATAGTTGGGGAGCGGGAGCGTTGAACTCGGCTGGTACGGCATCAGAGGGCGCTGCATATCCGCGCACCTTTGAAGAGGCTCAGGCACTGTCCGACGAGAAGCTCAAGGAAATGCTGGTAGCCCATCTCAACCACTTTGCGGTGCTGCGGGGCGATTTCGTGCTGAAGTCGGGCCGCAAGAGCGGGTGGTTCATCGACGCGAAAAAGACCGCCTGTGACCCGGCGGGTCAAATCCTGGTCGCGTCGCTGATGCTTCGCACCATTCCCGGCGACGTGGACGGAATCGGCGGGCTAACCATGGGAGCGGACCCCGTCGCTTTCACGACCGCCGCCATGGCGTCCGCCTCGGGCCGGCCGCTCTATTCCTTCAGCGTGCGCAAGGAGACCAAGGATCACGGAGCCGGAGGCCGGATTGCGGGCATCGTGCGGGAAGGGACACGGGTGGTCATCACCGAGGATGCGGTAACGCGTGGCGCCTCGATCATGGAGGCCGTGAACGTGGCCCGTGAAGCGGGAGCCGAAGTGGTGATGGTGACCGCCGTGGTGGATCGCGGCGGCACAGTCGCGAAGATCGTCGGCGAGCACGGTATCCCCTTTGTCGCGCTGGTGACCGCCGAGGATCTTGGCTTCGCCTACGAGGGCGCCTGAATATTCAGCTGGAACCAGCCAAGTTTCGCAGCGAAATGCCCGTCCGTCTTGACCTGTCGCGGTTCGCCTGGATTGGCGGGAAGTACGCCCGGCGTTTCGGTTATTCCTAGAGGCTGACGGTGAGCGTGAGCGCCAAGAGGGTGACCAGCAGAACCGGCAGGGTGAGTATCACGCCGTTCTTGAAGTAGGTGCCCCACCCGACGTGGACACCCTTACGCTCCAGCACATGCAGCCAAAGAAGCGTGGCAAGCGAGCCGATCGGGGTGATCTTGGGTCCGAGGTCCGCACCGATGACGTTCGCGTAGGCGCTGACGAGCGTCTGATGCGCCCCCGATCCTGCCGCGTGGATTGATAGCGCGCCTATCAGCACGGTGGGCATGTTGTTCATGATGGCCGAGAGCACTGCAACGATGAACCCGACTCCCAATGCGTTGGCCGCTGTTCCGTGTGCTGCCAGGGTCCGGATCAAGTCCGTGAGGTAACGGGTGAGCCCCTCGTTGCGCAGGCCGAAAACCACCAGGTACATGCCGAGCGAGAAGATGACTATTTGCCATGGCGCCCCACGCAGGATTCGGAGAGCGTCTATATCCGCCTCCCCCTCCTCGCTTTGGCGGTTGCGCCGCCCAGGGAGATGATGCCTTCCCGCGACCAGGAGCAGAGCCACGGCGCCTGCCCCGGCTATAGCGGAAATGGGCACTCCGAGCGGGTCGGCCACGAAGTAGCCGGCCAGCAGAACCGCGAGGACCACCCAGCCTGCGCGGAAGGTGGGATGGTCGGTGATGGCACTTGCCGGTCTTTGCAGCGCATCGCGATTGTAGTCGTGCGAGATATGGCGGCGGAAGAAGAGGAATAGGGCTCCGGTGCTGGCAGCGACGGAAACGAGGTCGACCGGCACCATGACCGCCGCAAAGGAGATGAAGCCGATGTGGAAGTAGTCCGCTGAGACGATGTTGACCAGGTTGGAAACGACGAAAGGCAGGCTGCCCGTGTCAGCGATGAAGCCGCTTGCCATGACGAAGGCAAAGCTGGCCGTGGCCGAAAAGCCCAGTGCAAGCAGCATCTCGAGCACGATAGGAGTGAGGATCAGCGCCGCGCCGTCGTTCGCAAATATCGCCGATATGGCCGCGCCGAGCAGGATGATCATTACGAATAGGCGCTTGGAGCTGCCACCTCCCCATTCACCCACGTGGAGGGCTGCGAATTTGAAGAAGCCGGCTTCGTTCAAGACCAGCGAGATCACGATGAGCGCGACAAAGGTGAGAGTCGCGTTCCAGACGATGTGCCACACCTCAGGGATGTTCGATGGGGTGATCACGCCGGTCGCAAGCGCCACCAATGCGCCGGCGGTTGCGCTGTAGCCGATGCCGAGCCCTCGAGGCTGCCAGACAATCAGCGCGAGCGTCGCGATGAAGATGATGATCGCTACTGCCATGCGTTCAGGCGAGCCCTCCGGCATGGTCCGGCATCGCATCGGGCGATAAAACGACGTCCACTGCGCCCAGCGCAGCGCGGCCGCGATCACTGAGCGAGTACCAGATCCACCTTCCTCGCCGCTCCGTCGAAACCAGGCCCGCCTCGGCAAGGACTTTCAGATGGTGACTCACGGTGGGTTGCGATCGCTTCACCGGCTCTGTGAAGGTGCAGGCGCAGATGGCCCCGTTCGCCGATCGGCGAATGAGATCGAGAATCTGCAATCGGACTGGATCGGACAGGGCCGCCAGCGTGCCTGCCGCAGCTGCGGCGACGTTGAAGTCCAAGGGATCTTGGTTCTCAGTGGCGCACACGGGCGCGTTTGAATCGGCGGGGGACACGAGCACATGGTGATTCTATGGCCGGTCGACACTCGGGGTGCGGAATATATTGATCTTCGTAGATATGAATCCGCAGGAGGATCCGTGCCGACCTTACCAACTGTCCTCTTCGTGTGCGTTCACAACGCCGGCCGCAGTCAGATGGCTGCCGGCTTCATGCGGAACCTGGGCGCGGGGCGTGTAGACGTCCTGTCGGCGGGCAGCCTGCCGGCGGATGCGCTCAATCCCGTGGCCGTGGCGGCCATGGCCGAGATCGGCATTGATATCGCCGCCGAGTTGCCTAAGGCGCTTGCAGAGGTGGACGTGCGTGCCGTCGACGTCGTCATCACCATGGGTTGCGGCGACACGTGCCCGGTGTATCCGGGCAAGCGGTACCTGGACTGGGAACTCGAAGACCCGGCCGGGCGACCGCTCGACGAGGTGCGGCCTATCCGAGACCAGATCCGCACCTTGGTCGAGGGTCTGCTGGCTGAATTGGGGAGCTGACCTCCGGGCCCTAGAACTCGAGCAGTTCTATCGCTGCACGCCGGATCTTCTCCGGGGTCACGATGACCTGCTCCTCCAGCGATGACGCGAACGGGGCGATCGGCACCATCGGAGCGGCAACGCGCTTTACCGGCGCATCCAGATAGAAGAAGGCCTCTTCGGTGATCTTGGCCGCCACCTCTGCGCCGACACCGAAGGCTTCGTTGTCCTCGTGCACCACCAGTACCTTCGAGCATCTTTTGGCGGAATCGACGATGGTGGCGACGTCGAGCGGAGCTATGGTTCTCAGGTCGATCACTTCGATGCTGGCTCGATCCGCCAGCTCCTCGGCGATGGCCTCCACGTAATGGCGCATGAGGCCGTAGGTGATGATCGAGAGGTCCCTCCCAGGCCTTACGATCGACGCTCTGCCGATTGGGATCTCGGGCACCTTTTCCGGCAAGTTTCCCTTGACCAGCCTGTACGCCTTCTTGTGTTCCAGGAAGAGAACCGGGTCGGGATCGAGCAGCGCTGCCCTGAGCAGTCCGGCCGCATCCTCGGGCGTCGAAGGCGCGACAACCTTGATCCCGGGAATGTGGGCATATGTCGCCTCGATCGACTGCGAGTGGTAGAGGGCCCCATGAACGCCGGCACCGTAAGGCGTGCGTATCACGAGCGGGCACGAGTACGCACCCTTGGAGCGGTAGTGGATGCGTGCCGCCTCGGAAACGATTTGGTCATAGGCCGAATGGATGAAGTCCGCGAACTGAATCTCGACGATCGGCAACTTGCCTGCGATGGCGAGGCCGATTCCGATTCCGACGATGCTCGACTCGGCTAGCGGGCTATCCATGACCCTTTCGCCGCCAAACTTGGCAACAAGTCCCTCGGTCGCCTTGAAGACGCCACCGCGCTTGCCGACGTCTTCGCCGATGATCACCGCCTGGGGAAACTCTTCGAGCAACGTGCCGAGCGTGCTTCGGATCGCCTCGAGCAGCGTGACTTCTTTGCCTTGGGTTCCCGGGGACTCTCCGAAGCGTGCCGGCTCTTCGAAGGCGATTGGCCTGGAATAGACGCCATCAAGGGCGGTGCTGGGATCGGGTGCCGCCTCGGCGAGGGCCCATTCGGCCTCGACGTCGACGGCGGCTTTTAGTTCGCTCCAGAGCTGCAGGTCGTCTTCCTCTGTCAAGAGGCCCGACTCCCGCAGGTATCGTCCGAAGGTGACCAGCGGATCACGCTGCTTCGCTGCTTCCACCTCTTCGGCTGAACGATAAGTGCGGTCGTCGTCGTCCGAAGTGTGCGCCATGAACCGGTAGGTCTTCGCTTCTATGAGGGTCGGACCCATCCCGCTTACCGCGCGCTCACGCGCTTCGCTAGCCGCTTCGTAGACGGCCAGCGGGTCATTGCCGTCGACGATGGTCGAAAACATCCCGTATCCCGAAGCGCGGAGGCCAACGTCGCTGACCGCGCTTTCGAGCTCGAGCGGCACGGAAATGGCGTACCCGTTGTTTTCACAAATGAACACCACCGGTAGATGGTGGATGCTCGCGAAGTTCAGTGCTTCATGGAAGTCGCCCTTGGACGTGGCCCCCTCCCCGAAGGTCGTGAAGACCACCTCGTCCTGCTCTCGGCGCTGTATTCCCAGGGCTATCCCGACCGCGTGGGGAAGCTGCGTGGCGATGGGAGATGATCCGGTGACTATCCGTAGTTCCGGCACGCTCCAGTGGTTGGGCATCTGGCGACCTCCGGACATGCGGTCGTTGGCCTTGGCCAGGTGCGCAAGAAGTATCTCGTTCTCCGAAGTCCCCAAGCCCAGGACTAGGCCGAGGTCGCGATAGTAGGGAAGGACCCAGTCGCTGCCAGGGCGCACAGCGGCTGCGATTCCGAGGTGAGTGGCCTCGTGACCCTGGGAGGATATCGCGAATGGTGTCCTACCGGACCGATTGAGGTTCCACATCTTCTGGTCGAGGATCCGTGCCTCGACCATCTTGCGGTACATCCACAAGACGTCGATGTCTTCCATTCCCAGCTTTGCATGACGTGATAGGGGTTGCTCTCCTACGGTTTCCGTTTCTCCAATCATTCCTGCCTCCGGCATCGATTCACTTGTCTTTTCCGTGGATGAATCATCGACATGTCCAGACCGTGCTGAAGATTCCTGGGAGCTTTCGGCCACCGGCTCTGCCTCGGCCACCGGCTCTGCCTCGGCCACCGGCTCTGCCTCGGCCACCGGCTCTGCCTCGGCCACCGGCTCTGCCTCGGCCACCGGCTCTGCCTCGGCCACCGGCTCTGCCTCGGCCACCGGCTCTGCCTCGGCCACCGGCTCTGCCTCGGCCACCGGCTCTGCCT